>NZ_MUYZ01000291.1:0-8762 GCF_003013775.1 Micromonospora sp. MH33 | reverse complement strand
GGCGCCCCGACCTGCCCCCGGTCGGGCTGGCCCCGACGCCCTCGGCGGAGTGGCTGGCGGTGGCCGCCGGCCGCAAGGGCGGGCTGCCCGACGACGCCCGGCACGTGCTGACCGCCGTGGACCGGATCCGCTTCGCCCACCTGCACGTCGACGACCGGCTGCTCGCGGTGGGCCGGGGCACGGTCACCGGCGAGGGGCGCTGGCTCGGCCTCACGCTGATCGAGGTGCTGCCGGAGGCCCGCCGGCGCGGGTTCGCCGGCGCGGTCATCCGGGCGCTGGCCGACTGGGGCCGGGCCGAGGGCGCCACGCAGGCGTTCCTCCAGGTGGAGCAGCGCAACACCGCCGCCGTGGCCCTCTACCAGCGGCACGGCTTCACCACCCACCACACCTACCTGACCCGGGTCGCCCCGAACTGATCGAAGGGTTCCGGCAGGCCGTCCGGGGCACGGAGAGATCCGTACCCCGGGCCGGGCTCGCGTCAGCGGCGGACGACCTTGCGGGGCTTGGCCGCCTTCAGCTCGGCGTAGCGCTTGAGCTGGCGGGAACGGTAGTCGCGGCCCAGCGCGGTGAGGGTCAGGTAACCGACCAGCACGCCGGCCGCGGTGGCCGCCAGGTAGAGCCAGATCTGGGCGAAGAAGATGCCGGCACCGCCCTCGAACGGGTTCTCGCCGACCAGCAGCGGGCCGACGAAGACGGTCAGCGCCAGCGCCACGGCCACCGCGGCGGCCAGGTCGCCGGTCCAGCGGGCGACCGGCCGGTCCCCGCCCCAGCGGAACGCCGTCCCGGCCAGGATCAGGCCGATCACCAGGAACATCGCCAGCGAGACCCGGCCGGCGGCGGTGTCGTCGTCCGGGTAGGCGAATTTGATGACCAGCCGCGCCACCACGTTGACCACGAACAGCGCGGCCGCCAGCACGCCGACCGCACGCCACCGCTGGTTCATCACACGCCTCCCGCCGTACCGCCCGCCCCCACGGTGGGCTCCTGGCAGAGATATCTACCACCGCAACCTGTGCGGCGTCTGCACCCTCAGCGGACGGCCGGCGGCACCACGATCTGCCGGAAACCCATCACCGCGAAGGTGATCGCGCCCGCCACGATCAGCCCGAGGCCGAGCACGTTGTCGCCGCTGAGCGCGAGGTCGCCCTCGACGGTGCGGAAGCCGCCCGCCACGATCACCACGAACCAGGGCAGTGCGGCCAGCGCCGCCGCCCAGCGGGTGCCGACCGCCAGGTGGGCGAACCAGCTCACCAGCACCGTCAGCACCACCACCGCGGCGATCCCGCCCACCGCCAGCGAGATGCCGACCAGGGCCTTGCCGGCACCGCCGGAACGGCCCTCGACCACCTCCCAGGCCCAGGTGGCGAAGAGCAGGTCGAGCACCGCGGCGAGGACTCCGGCCCAGACCGTCACCAGGGCGCCGGCGACGCGCAGCACGAGGTCGACCGCCCGGCCCGACGGCTCGGGCGGCGCGGCGGGCTCCTGCTCGGGGGCGACCGACATGGGTACGGCGGGCAGCGTCACCGGAGGCCGGCCGCCGTGACCGGGGACCGGTCCGGCCCGTCCAGCGCCAACCCGGCGAAGAGGTCGTCCTCCCAGCCGTACGGGCCGCTGCCCGGGCCCTTCTCGCCGACCGCGAGGGTGAAGTACTCCACCCCCATGAATTCGGCGCCGAAGTTGCCGGCGATCGAGTAGAGCCAGGAGTTGGCCGGGATCTGGGTGGCGTGCGCCCGCATCGCCGCCTCCTTGGCGGCGTGCTGGTCGGTGGCGTCGATGCGCGCGGCGATCCCCTCGTCCGGGGTGCCGAAGGGCAGCTCGTCCGCGCTCTCGATGCCGGCGAAGGGGTTGTCCGACGACTCGGTGAACGCGTCCAGGCCGGCCTCCAGCACGCCGCGCGGCATCGCCGTCCAGTAGACCTTCGCCGGGGCGATCCCCTCGGCGGCGGCGAGTTCCACGCCGCGCATGGCCACCCGGTGCGCCTGGATGTGGTCGGGGTGTCCGTAGAAGCCGTTCGGGTCGTACGTGATCATCACCTGCGGGCGGACCTCGCGGATGACCTCCAGCAGGTGGCCGGCGGCCTCGTCGAGGTCGGCCTGCCAGAACGCCCGGGGGTGCTCGTTCGTGGCCAGCCCCATCATCCCTGAGTCGCGGTAGCGGCCCGCGCCGCCGAGGAAGCGATGGTCGGTGACGCCGAGCGCCGCGCAGGCGGCCGCCAGCTCGCCGATCCGGTAGCCGCCGAGCTGGTCGGCCTCGGCCGCGGCGAGCTGGGCCAGCGCCGGCACGTGGATCTCGCCCTCCTCGCCCAGCGTGCAGGTGACCAGGGTGACGTGCGCGCCGGTGGCGGCGTAGTGCGCCATCGTCGAGCCGGTGCCGATGGACTCGTCGTCGGGGTGCGCGTGGACCAGCAGCAGGCGTCGGTCGGGCAGCGTCGTCACGCCCGTCACTCTAACCGGCGGTCCTGCCCGCTCGACGCTTACGCGTCCGCCCAGGTCGGCCACATCACCACCGGCGCGCGCCTACTCTCTACAGGCGTGGACTTTCCCGAGCTGGCCGCCCGCACCCGTCGGTTCAGCCACGGGGCGCCGCGCTCCGTCTCCGTCGCCGAGGACGGCTCCCGGGTCATCTTCCTGCGCTCGTCGGGACCGGAGGACCCCGCCGACGCGCTCTGGCTGCTCGACGTCGCCTCCGGCGAGGAGCACCTCGTGGCCGACCCGGCGGTGCTGCTCGGCACGGACGGCGAACCGGTCGAGCTGGCGCCGGGCGAGCGGGCGCTGCGCGAGCGGCTGCGGCTCAGTGCCGCCGGCATCGGCTCGTACGCCCTGGACGGCGTCGGCCGAGTGGCCGCGTTCGCACTCGCCGGCCGCCTGTTCCGGGCCGACCTGGTGCACGGCGACGTGGTGGAGGTGGCCGCCGTCGGTCCGGTGATCGACCCGCGTCCCGACCCCACCGGCGAACGGCTCGCCTACGTGACCGACGCCGCCGAGGGGGTACGCCGGGGCCAGCTGCGCGTGGTCGAACCGGACGGCACGGACAACCTGCTCGCCGGCGAGGACAGCGGGGTGACCTGGGGGCTGGCCGAGCACATCGCGGCGGAGGAGTTCGGCCGGTTCCGCGGCTACTGGTGGTCCCCGGACGGGCGCTCGGTGCTGGCCGCCCGGGTGGACGAGTCCCGGCTGGACCGCTGGCACCTGCACGACCCGTCCGACCCGGCGAGCCCGCCGACGTCCGTCGCGTACCCCCGGGCGGGTGGACCGAACGCGGAGGTCAGCCTGCACCTGCTCGACCTCGACGGCGGCTGGGTCGACGTGCACTGGGACCGGGAGACCTACCCGTACCTGACCTCGGTGGACTGGGCCGACGGCGGCCCGCTGATCACCGTGCTGCGCCGGTCGCAGCAGCACGGGCTGGTGCTGGCCGTGGACCCGCGCACCGGGGAGACGCAGGTGCACGCGGAGCTGGCCGACCCGCGCTGGGTGGAGCCCATCCCGGGCACCCCGGCGCACCTGCCCGACGGCCGGGTGCTGGTCGGCGGCGAGCTGGCCCACGACGGGTACGACGCCCGCTGCCTGTTCGCCGACGGCACCCTGCTCACCCCGCCCTCGCTCTACGTGCGGCGGGTGGTGGGTCGGCTGCCGGCCGGAACGAACTCGGCGGCGGACCTGTTGGTCGAGGCGAGCGAGGGCGAACCGAGCCAGCGTCACCTCTACCGGGTGCGGACGGCGATCGGCGGCGGGGTGGACGCCCGCCGGATGGGCAGCGACCCCGGCTGGCACACCGCCGCGATCGGCGGCAGCACGCTGGCCGTGGGGGTGGCCTCACTGGAACACGCGGGAACCCGGTGGCGGGTCTGGCACGGCGACCGCGAGGTGGGTGAGTTGGGCTCGCGGGCCGCGACCCCGCCGTACGCGCCGCGGCCGACGCTGGTCCGGGTGACCGACCGGCGGCTGCCGAGCGCGGTGCTCTACCCCGGTGAGCACGTGAAGGGCACGAAGCTGCCGGTGCTGCTGGACGTCTACGGCGGCCCGGGCCACCAGGAGGTGATCGCCGCGCGGGGGGCCTGGCTGGAACGGCAGTGGTGGGCCGAGCAGGGCTTCGCCGTGGTGACCATCGACAACCGGGGCACCCCCGGCATCGCCCCCTCGTTCGAGAAGGCGATCCACCGGCGGGTCGCCGACGTGATCCTGACCGACCAGGTCGACGCGTTGACCGCGCTCGCCGGCAAGCACCCGGACCTGGACCTGGAGCGGGTGGCGGTACGCGGCTGGTCGTTCGGCGGCTGGCTGGCCGGGTTGGCGGTGCTGCGCCACCCGGAGCTGTTCCGGTGCGCGATCGTCGGCGCGCCGGTCACCGACTGGACGCTGTACGACACCGCGTACACCGAGCGCTACCTGGGGATGCCGGACGACGGGATGGACGTCTACGCCCACCACTCGCTGGTCGAGCTGGCCGCCGAGCCGGTCGGCGACCCGGCGCAGGCCCGGCCGATGCTGCTGGTGCACGGCCTGGTGGACGACAACGTGCTGGCCGCGCACACGCTGCGGCTCTCGGCGGCCCTGCTGGCCGCCGGCCGGCCGCACGCCGTGCTGCCGCTCACCGGCGCCACCCACATGGCCGCCGGCGGGGTGGCCGAGCGGCTGCTCCGGCTGGAGTTGGACTTCCTCCGCCGCCACCTGTGACGCGCGAGGGGCCCCGGCCGGATCGGCCGGGGCCCGCACGGTCGGGCCGTTACTGCTTCACGTAGGCGTTCACGAAGCTGGGCCAGCCGAAGATGCTGCCGATGAAGAGGCCGCCGGCCTTCTCACCGTGCGCGACGGAGACGACCTCGTTGTACAGCGGCACCGCCGGCGCCGACTCCTTCATGAGCTTCTCGTCCAGGGCGCTCCACTCCTCCGCCTGCTTGGCGGGGTCCTCCGCGAGCACCCGGTCGAACTCGCCGTTGATGGCGTCGTTGTTCAGCTGGGAGGTGTTGCTGTTGCCCTCGGCCTTGATGTTGCGGCCGTCGAAGAGCACCGGCAGGATCGACGCGCCGCTGGGCCAGTCGGCCGCCCACGAGTCGACCCAGATGTCCCACGGGTTGCTCTTCTTCTTCACGAAGTCGAGGTACCCGTCCTCGGGGATCGGCTTGATGGTGACGGTGAAGCCGGCCTTCTCCAGGGCGGTCTTGATCTGGGTGGCGGTCTCCTGTGACGGGGTGTCGTCGGAGGTGCCGAGCACCAGGTTCACCGGCTTGCCGGCGAGCAGTTCCTTCGCCTTCTCCGGGTTGCCGCTCTCCCCCGCCGGGTACGCGTCGAACTTCTTGTAGCCCAGCGTGGTGGGCGGCAGCAGCGTGGTGAGCGGCACGGCGCCGTACGGGCCGCCGAGGTTCTTGGTGATGCTGCTGCGGTCGATCGCGTAGTTGATCGCCTGCCGCACGGACAGGTCGGTGACCCGCGACGTGTTGATGCTCAGCCGGTAGGCGTTCGGCGTGGCCGCGACGATCATCCGCTCCTTGAGCGCGGCGTCGCCGGTGACCTTCGCGATCAGCTCCGACGGCACCCCGCCGGTGGCCACCGCCGCGGCGTCGTTGCCGGTGCCGGCGAGCACCCGGTTCGTCTGGGTGGCGTTGTCCGCGCCGAAGGACCAGACGAACTTGTCCGGGTACGCGTGCCGCACCGGGTCGGTCGCCGGGTCCCAGTTCTCGTTCCGCTCGAGCACCATTTCCACGCCGGGCTGGTGCTTGGTGATCTTGTAGGGCCCGGACGAGAACGGCTGGTTGTCCAGGTTGACGCCGGTGTCCTTGTCCGCCGGCAGCGGCGCGGTGGCCGGCAGCGAGACGGCGAACGGCAGGTCACAGCGCGGCTTGTTGAACTCGAAGCGCAGCGTCTGCGCGTCCGGGGTGCTCAGGCCCGGGGGCAGCGAGGTCTTGTTGGCCTTGAAGTTCCACTTGGTGTCGTACTGCGGGCTGTCGACCAGCCACTCCTGCAGGTAGGTCGGGCCACCGGTCAGGTCGGGATCGAACGAGCGGGCGATGCCGTACGCCACCTCCTTCGAGGTGATCGGCCGGCCGTCCTCGAACTTGACGCCCTGCTTGATCTTGAATTCCCAGACCTTGCAGTCGTTGTTCACGTTCTTGCCGGGGGTCTCGGCGAGGTCGCCGACGAGGGTCACGTTGCCCTTGCCGTCGTCCTTGAACGTGGTGAGGAAGCGGGCGTAGAGCTGGCTGCCCATCAGGCCCGCGAACGAGTAGACCCGCTGCGGGTCCAGGTGGGAGATCTTGTTCTCGCGCAGGATGTAGAAGGTCCCGCCCTTGGCCGCGCCGGGCACCTCCGCGGCCGGGCCGAGCGAGTCCTTGGGGTCGGTCGCGATGGCGCCGCTGCGCGGCTTGTTGGTGTCCACGTTGTCGGCGTTGTCGCCGGTGTTCTTGCTGCATGCACTGAGCGCAACGACCAGTGCCATCGCACCGCCCATGGCGGTGGCGAGTCTTGCTCGCATACTCACTCCTCCGGGTCCGATGAAGGAAAGCTTCGCTCAGCTTTCCTCCGCGGTAAATTTCGAGCAGATAACGGGGCCACAACGATCGACCACCCGCGACGCGGGAGGTCAGCCGAGGCGTACCCGGGGATCGATGAACGCGTAGAGCAGGTCGACAACGATGTTCGCGACGACCACGAAGAGCGCGGAGATCAGCACGGTGGCCATGATGGTCGGCAGGTCGCCCTGGCGGACCGCCTCCACGGCGGTACGCCCCAACCCCTGGATGCCGAAGGTCGTCTCGGTGATGACGGTGCCGCCGAGCGCCGCGCCCACGTCCAGACCGGCGATCGTCACGATCGGCGTGATGGCCGCCCGTAGCGCGTGCCGCCCGTAGACCTTCCGCTTCGCCACGCCCTTGGCCCGGGCGGTCCGGACGAAGTCCTCGGAGAGCGTCTCCAGCATCTGTGCCCGGGACAGCCGGGCGTAGATCGCGGAGAAGAGCAGGGCCAGCGTCACCCAGGCCAGTACCAGCCCGCGCGCCCACTCGACCGGGTTGTCGAGGAAGGGCACGTACCGCGGCGTCGGGAGGATCTTGAGCGAGTAGACGAAGATCAGCAAGAGCAGGGCGCCGACGAAGTAGAGCTGCAACGAGGCGAAGGTGAGCGTGAGCCCGATCGAGACGCGGTCGAGCAGCGAGCCCCGGCGCAGCGCCGATATCATGCCGAGCCCCACCCCGAGAGCGAGCCAGAGGACCGCCGCGGGGAGCACGATGTTCAAGGTCACCGGCAGCACCCGGGCGAAGGTGTCGCTGACCGCCTCGCTGTTGACGTACGAGTAGCCCAGGCAGGGCGCCTCGCACTCGCCGCCCTGGGCGCTGCCCAGGTCGCGGCCGACGAAGATGCCCTTCATGTAGTTGGCGTACTGCGTCGGCTTCGGGTCGTTCAGCCCCAGCTCCGTCCGCACCCGCTCCAGGCGTTCGGCGTTGCAGTTCTTCGGGCACATGCCGGTCACCGGGTCGCGCGGCAGCGCGAAGAACATGAGGAAGCTGACGATGCTCACCGCGAGCAGCACCGAGACCGCCAGCAGCAGCCGCTTCAGCAGGAACCGCACCATGGCGCCGAACCCCTTACCGTGACGACTTCGGATCGAGCGCGTCGCGCAGCGCGTCGCCGAAGAGGTTGAACGCCAGCACGAGCGCGAAGATGGTGATGCCCGGGAAGAAGACGTACGCGGGGTCGGTCTGCAGGTAGTCGATGCTGCGGTAGATCATCCGGCCGAAGCTGGGCACCGACTCAGGCAGCCCGACACCGAGGAAGGACAGCGCCGCCTCACCGGTCACGTAGGACGGCACCGCGAGGGAGAACGCGACCAGGATCGGCGCCCAGATGTTCGGCAGCAGCTGCCGGAAGAGCATGTGGCCGAGCCCGGCGCCGCTGGCCCGGGCCGCCTCGATGAACTCCCGCTCGCGCAGCGACACCACCTGCCCGCGGACGAGTCGCGCCGTGCCGGTCCAGCCGAACGCGGCGAACACCACGATCAAGGTGGTCACCGCGAACCAGGTCGGCACCGCGTCCCGGGGGCCGTAGAACCGCAGCGAGAACGTCGGGACCACGGCCAGCGCGAAGATGAGGAACGGCATCGCCAGGGCGACGTCGGTGACCCACATGATCACCGAGTCGACCACGCCGCCCAGGTAGCCGGCCACGATGCCGAGCACCACGCCGATCGTCGTGGTGACGACGGCGGCGCCGAGTGCGATCAGCAGCGAGGTGCGGATGCCGTAGATCATCCGGATGAAGATGTCCCGGCCCAGGCCGGGTTCGAGTCCGAACCAGTGGTCGCCGCTGACCCCGCCCACGTAGCCGAGCGGCATGCCGGTGCTGTCCAGCAGGTTGCCGAACTGCTGGCTCGGCGACATCCCGTAGAGCCGCTGGAGCAGCGGCGCGGCCACTGCCGCGACGATGAACAGGGCCAGCACGATGCCGCTGACCAGTGCCGTGCGGTCCCGGCGCAGCCGGCTCCAGACCAGTTGGCCGGGCGAGCGCCCGACGAGTCCCTTCTCCTCCGGGCCGTCACCGGTGGACTCGATCTCGGCGAGCGCCACGCCCTCGACGGGGGACAGGCTCATTTCGACACCTCCTCGGCGGTCACGGCGACCGGTCCGGCGCCCTGGGTGATCGTTCCCGTCTCGGGGAAGTGGCAGGCGGTGGCCTGGTTGCCGCCGTCCCGGCTGACCAGGGCGGGTTCTTCGGTGGCGCAGCGTTCCTGGGCCTTCCAGCAGCGGGTGCGGAAGCGGCAGCCCGACGGTG
>NZ_MUYZ01000290.1:0-8816 GCF_003013775.1 Micromonospora sp. MH33 | reverse complement strand
CTGCCGCGACGGCGTCTGGCTGGGCAAGGTGGACGCCGGGCGGCGGCTCGCGGCCGACGACCCGGACGGCGGGCTGATCCGCCGGTCGATCGCGGCCCGCCGGGGCGGCCCGCCGCCGGCCGGACCCGAGGCCCGCGCCTTCCAGCAACGGGTGCTGGACCGGATCACCGGAACGCATTGACGCAGGTCGTCGCCCTACTGTAAACAAGGCGTACTGAACAGTCGGGGAGGCTCCCATGCGACGCTCGGTACTCCTGGCCGCACTCCTGCTCGTCCTCGCCACGACCGGTCCGGCCGTCGCCGCGCCCCCGCCCGCGCCGCTGGCGGCCACCCCGGTCCAGGTCTACGGCGCCTGGCACTGCGGCGACGACTTCTGCACCTGGGGCACGGCCCGGACGGTCGCCCAGTTCGACAGCCAGAACCACTGGCTGATCGACCGCGGCGACGGCCGTCCCTCGGTCAACCTCGTGGTGCTGAGCTTCGTCAACCCGCTCGACCTGCTGCGCCAGACCACCGACGCCACCACCCTGGACGGCGTGCCGCGCGGCATGACCGCCGAGATCGTGCAGTACTTCACCGCCCGCGGCGTCCGGGTGATGCTCTCCATCGGCGGCATCACCTACACCGACGACTGGGACACCGCGCTCGCCGAGAACCCCACCCTGCTCGGGCAGCGGGCCGCCGCGGTGGCCACCCGGCTCGGCGTCGGCATCGAGATCGACTACGAGCAGAACACCGGCCCGAACCTGGCCGGCCTCCAGTCCTTCATCGACGCCTACCGGGCGGTCCATCCCTACGACGCCACCGGCGCGCGCCCGCCCGCCCGGCTCACCATCGACGTGGCCGCCGGCGACCGCTGGCTGATCGACCTCAACCGCAAGGCCACCGCCGACTGGTTGCGCACCGACGCCCCGGTGCTCGACTACGCCAACGCCATGGTCACCGCCCGGCCCGCCTCGGCCAGCACCGCCCAGGCGGACTGGCAGGAGCACGTCGACGGCAAGCCGCAGTACAGCCCGCCGGTGCCCCCGCTCGCCCCGGCCAAGTTCACCGGAGCGGTCTACCTGGCCTACGGCGGCAAGCCGCTGCCCGAGTGCGTCAACTACGCCAACTCGGTGCAGAAGGCCGCCGCCCCGTACGTGCAGAGCGTCGCCCCGCACGGCGCGGGCAGCACGGCCGGCATGCTGGGCTTCATGTTCTGGGCGGCGGAACGGCCGGCCACCCGGGGCATCGGCACCGTGCCGCCGAACACCTGCGAGGGCGGCGCGGGCGCCGGGGCGACCGCGCTCGCCGTGCCGGTGCCGATGCCGGCGCTGCGGCAGGGCTGACCGGGGTCCCGCCCGGTCAGTAGGTCACCCGCACGCCCATCTGCCCCCAGGTGAGCCGGCCCACGACGCCGTCGTCGGCGAGCCCGCGCATCCGCTGGTACCAGCGGACCCCGTCCTCGGTGCGCGCATCGAAGTCGGCCCCGGCCGGGCCGCACCGGCTGGCCCCGATGAACCGCTTGACGAACGCCACGTCCTCGCCGCTGCTGCCCCGCTTCAGCGTGCGGCACCCGGGCGCCCGTCCCGGCTGCGGCTGCGGCCGGGCGGTGGCCTGTCGCAGGGCGGCCAGGGTGGCCGGGCCGACGATGCCGTCCACGGTCAGCTTCCGGGCCTGCTGGAAGGCGCGCACCCAGGCGGCGGTGCGCAGGCCGAAGGCGCCGTCGACGGTGAGCCGGGCGGTCAGGCGGTTGGCCAGGGTCTGCAACTCGCGCACGTCGCTGCCCCGGCACCCGTTCTTCAGCACCCGGTCGCCCAGCCGGATCACCGCCGCCGTGGCGATTCCCCACGGCCGCGGGCTGTCCTCCAGCGACCGCTGGTGGCTGACGCTGACGTGCAGGTGCTTCTGGTGCGGGTTGCTGCCGGTGTACCGGGCGGCGGTGAAGCCGCGGGTCCGGCTCCAGATCGTCCGGTTCCAGATCACGTACTGGCAGGACGGGTGGGTGATGGCGTGCCGCACCACCAGCAGCGGGTCGATGCCGTCGACGTCCACGTCGAGGGCGTTGACCGAGGCGTCGTCGCCGTCCGGGTTGTGGTCCGAGCGGCGCGCCTGGTGCGCGGCGTCGCCGATCCAGCCGTCCGAGCTGTGGTCCCGGTGCGGCCACCGGGTGTTGATCTCCTCGCGCAGCACCCGCAGCGCGGGGGCCAGGTGGGCGCTCACGTCACTGCTCCTCTTCCGCGGCGAGGTCGTACTCGATCTCGTCGCCGATCAGGGTCTCCGGGTCGTCGTCCTCCTCGAAGACCGTCACCTGGTAGTCGGGGTCGAGGGTCGTGGTGTCCATCACGAGGCCTCCGCTTCCTGCTCGGGCCGGGGTCGCGCGGTGGCGCGAACACGCCGGCGGGGGTCTGCGTCCACTGTCGAAACCGCAGGTCACCGGGGCAACACCTGAGTCGGCTATCAGCGCGACGGCGACCCGAGCGGTCGCCGCCGGCCACCGATCGTGTGGGCCGGCCGCCGACCGGCCGGCGGGTCGCGGGGATCGGTGGAGCCGGCCGCTCCGCCGCCCCGGGCCGCCCGCTCACCCGATCGGACGACCCGGGGCGCCGCGCGCCCGCCGATGATCCACTCCAGCTCGCCGATCGCGGTGTCGGCGCCGCACGGGCACCGCCACCTCGCCGAGCCGGAGTCGGTCAACAGCGGAACGGCCGGCGTACGTCCCGGTCGGGTCTCACCCCACCAGCTCGGCCAGCGCGGTCCGGAGCGCGGCGGCCAGCTCGCTGCCGGACACCCCGGAGGCGTGCCCCGGCAGCGTGGCGAGGACGCGCGCGGCCACCGCGTCGGCGAGCGCGTCGACCTGGGCCGTGGTTGCGGGCCGGCCGGTCCCGACCGGCGGTTGAGCGGTGTCGACCGGCGACTGTGCGGTGTCGAGCGGCGGCACGCCGTCCGCCCGGCCGGACGGTTCCGGCGGGTCGGCGGTCGCGCGCGGCTCGGGCAGCCGGGCCAGCGCCGCCCGGACCGGGGCCGGGTCGGCGGCCTGCCGGGCGACGGTCTCGCCGATGACCCGGACCGTCTGCACGATCTCGTCGAGCACGCCGAGCGTGGACATGCCCTTCGGGATGCCGCCGCCGACGTACTGCCAGGGCAGGGCGCGGAGCTGGAGCGCCACCGCCGGGTCCTTGAGCAGCGCCAGGAACCGCGTGGCGTCGGACCCCGCCTCCTCGACCAGGCCCCACGGGCGCTGTTCCCGCTCGGCCGCCTCGGTGGACCGGATGCCGAGGTGCAGCCGGTCCCGGCCCGGGTCGGTGCCGGCGTACGGCCGCCGCGTCCAGCCGTCGTCCGCGCGGGCCGTGGCGCCGCCGTGGATCCAGTGCGCCGCCGACGGGTGGCGCTGGAACGCGGCCAGCAGCGCCGCCGTGTCCACCCCCGTGACGTCCACGTCGAGCGCGTCGACGGTGTCCCGGGCGTTGGGCCGGTGGTCGGCGTGGTGGGTGGCGTCGACAACGGTCCGGCCGGCGCCCGGCCAGCGCCGGGCCAGCTCGGCGCGCAGCGTCTCCAGGGCCGGGGCGAGCCGCCGGGGCGCCGCCGCCTCGGCGGCGATCAGCTCGCGCAGCGCCTGCTGCTCCGTCTTCCGTTCGGTGAGGTCGCCCTCGTCCCGGTGGTAGTGCGACCAGACCTGGCAGCCGTTCGCCTTGGCCCACGCGTGCATCCGCCGGTACCAGGCGGCGCAGCGGCTGCCGTCCGGATCCAGGTCGGCCGGGAAGCCGCCCGCCGTGGTGATCCGCGGATGGTTGATCTCGGCGATGCCCCACGGCTTCCCGGTGGCCCGGGCCAGCTCCACCATGATCGCCAGGGCGGAGGCGGGTTCCTCGTAGCCGGCCGGGCGGAACGGGTTGCGGGCCGTCGGGTCGTACGGGTACCAGTCGGCGAGGACCAGGTCCACGGCGTCGGCCTCGTGCTCCGGCCACCAGGTGCGCCAGTCGTTGACCCGGCGTCCGGCGGCGTCGACCCGGCGTACCCATTGCAGGGTCCAGCAGACCGCGAGCCGCAACCGGCCGTCGTGCCGGGCCGGATGGTCGCCCACCTGGGTGCGGGTCCGGGTCCACGAGGCGCGGAACGCGGCCGGCGCCGGGTCGCCGCCGGTCTGCTGCTCCGGCTCGTGGTGCGGCACCAGGATCAGCCGGCCGGTCCGGCCGGTGGCCTGCCAGGCCGCGACGAACGCGGCAGCGTCCACCTCGGGGTCCTTGTGCGAGACGATGACGTCGGCGTCGGCGGGTGCCTGGGCCAATCGTTGCCGCGGGTCGGTCCAGGCCGCCGCGGGCAGCCCGTCGCCCGGCCCGAAGAAGATCCGCACGCAGCTCGTCCCCGGGTAGGTGCCCAGCATGCCGGTCACCGTGCGGGTGCCCGGGCACCAGCCGGTCGGCATCATGCCGGCACCTCCACGGCGAGGGGCTCCAGGTCGGCGCGGATCGCGGTGACCTGCCAGTGGAAGCTGTGCGAGGCGGGGGAGCCGTCGACCGTGCGGACCCGGAACGCCCCGTCCCGGACCCGTCCGGCGGCCAGCGCGGAGACCGGCTCGTCGTCCTCGAAGACCGGGGTGAGCTGCACGGTCCGCCCCTCCGTCCGGGTCAGCGCCTCGAAGTAGGCGGGCAGCTCCACGGTGGCCGTGCCGTTCTCCAGCCGGCCCTCGCCGCGGTAGTAGACGCCGTTCTCCGGCCCCTCCAGTGCGGCGTGGATGAGCTGCCGGCGCCGCGTGGCGTCCGGGGGGTCCAGCGGGTGGTCGATGGCGAACTGCTTCGACTTGCCCTTGATGACGCCGGTGGCGGCGTTGAGGCTGATGGTGTAGCCGCTGGCCTCGCTGTTGCCGAGGTAGATGGCGCCGGAGGCGAACAGGTCGAACGTGCTGATGCCGCCGCCGCTCCAGGAGGCCAGCGGCGGGGTGGCCGGGCCGACCACCATCTTGCCGGTGACCCGCATGTCCCCGCCGAAGGAGCTGCGGTTCTCGACGAAGAGGCAGCCGCTGTCGGCGCCGCCGACGCCGCCGAAGCCGACGTGCACGCCGGCGGCGTTGAGCAGGTACAGCCGTTCCGGGCCGCCGATGTGCAGCCGGGTGCCGCCGTTGATCCAGGTCCAGTTCGGCATGTTCAGGTTTCCCGCGACCGTCAGCACGCCGCCGACGCTCAGGTCACCGTTGCCGTTGCCGTCCTTGACGACGCTGACCCCGCCGGTGGCGCGCAGGCCGAGCGCGCCCTCGGCGGTGACCGACAGCCCGCCGCGCCCACGCAGGCTCGCCGCGCGCAGTTCCTTGACCGCCAGGTCGGCGTACGGCTTGCTGCCCTCGGTGTAGGCCAGGCTCGGGCCGTCGGCGCTGCGGTCGACCAGCTCGAAGCCCTTGCCGGCGCGGAACGAGAACTGGGCGTGCTGCACGCTTGGCCCCCAGAAGCCGAGCGCGCTGACCACCTGACCGGCGCTCACGTTGGCGCCCTCCAGGCTGCCCAGGTGCAGCATTCCGCCGCCGATGCGCAGCCGGTCCGCGCCGTACTGGGTGAACGCGATCAGGTCGTCGGGGTCGTTGTTGTTGGCGATCCGCAGGATCGTGTTCTCCCCGCTGTACGGCCAGTAGCGGACGTACGCCTCGTCGCCCGAGCCGCCGCCCGGGTCGGTGGGGAAGGTGATGCCGGCCTGCGATCCGGCGCCCACGGCCGGCACGATCGCGCCGACCGGCACCCGGAGCCCGGCGGCCTGCCGGCCGGTGCCCTGCACGGTGACCGTGCCGCCGGTGCGGCTCACCTTGCCGAGCAGCACCGCGTGCGCCGGGTCGGTGGGGGCGGTGGCGCTGACCCTGACCAGCCCCTCCTCGGTCCACCGGGTCTCCGCGGCCACGCCGCCCTCGTCGCGCACGTCGGTCAGGAACTCGTGGTACTCGATCCAGACGAAGAAGGTGCCGTCGCCGGGAAGCGTGCTGCGCCGGCTCTCCGGCAGCACGATCACGTTGCCGTCGCCGTCGATCGCCACGCCCTGCGCGACCGTCACGTCGCCGCCGGTCGGGGTGAGGTCCAGGCCGCTGACCACGCCCACCGGGCGCAGCAGCCGGGCGGCCAGGTTCTGCCGGGCCAGCAGGTAGTCCAGCGCCTGGGTGAGGTCGTCGGCGCGCAGGTACTCGTAGTCGTAGTACCGGGGCCGCGCCATCGGCAGCGGCAGGTCCTTCTTCCAGATGATCGTCATGAGCAGTTCTCCGCTGTCTGTGTCGGTCGCGGGCGGGATGGTCAGCGCGGTTGGACGGTGTCGTAGCGCAGGCCGCTGGAGACCTCGCCCGCGCCGCTGCGCCGGGTACGGCCCAGCCAGAGGTGCACCGAGCCGTCGGCCCACCGGGCCAGTTGCCAGCGGCGCAGCACCCGGCTGCCGGCGCGGGGCACCTCCTCCTCGGGGAAGGCCAGCTCGACGAGGCGGCCGTCCCGCTCCCGCCAGTCGAGCAGCCGGCTGTGGCCGGTCACCGCGACCGGCGCGCCGTCGCGGTTCGGCTGTTGCAGGGGCACCCGGCGCAGCCGGACCACGTCGGGGCGGTCCTGCGTCGGGCCGGGCAGCAGCGGCACCCAGTTCTCCGGCACCGTGGTGGCGAAGGCGTACGACAGCGCCGGCACGTCCGCGTCGGGGTCGGCCGGCGGGCGCGGCGGCACGGCCGCCCGGCCCACCTGGGCGGCGCGGTCGATCGGGCGGCCGGTGGCGCCGGTGACGGTGCGCTCGATAGCCCAGGCCAGGTTCGCCGTCTCGTCCCGGCCGAGCCGGACCTCCTCCACCGGCGCCGAGTCCAGGGTGGTGGCCGCGGTGGCCGGCAGGACCAGCACGTCGGCCGCCCCGCCGCCGGTGGCCCCGGACGGTCGGAACAGGGCGACGCCCTCGGCGGCGGCCGGCACCAGCGTCTGGTTGCCGAAGGTGTCGGTGACCAGCAGCGAACGCACCCGGGTGGCCGAGCCGACCGGCAGCTCCAGCGGGAGCAGGAAGTGGTCGTTGGCGTAGACCAGGCCGTACTCCAGCACGAACATCCGGGCCAGGTCGCCCGCGCCGGCGCCGATGCCGGCCAGGTTGACCCGGGCGTCCTCCAGCTCCCAGAACCGGGTGGACGGCATGCCGGCGTACGCGACCGGGGTGGGCAGCAGCACCTTCACCACGTCCTGGACCGCCGGCCGCGCCTCCAGCGTGGTGCCCGGCTCGTGGTCGAAGTGGTACCAGTCCAGCCGGTTCCCGTCGTACTCGTGCGCGGTGAGGACCAGTTCGGCCCGGCCGTCGTGCGCGGCGACGGCCGCCTCGTGCTCCAGCCGTTCCCGCAGCCACGCCGTCCCCTCCAGGCCGGGCGTGCTGTACAGCGGGGTGAAGTCGGCCGGCGGCCACGGTGGCGCGGCCGGCCGGGAGCCGTCCGGCGCCAGCACGGCGGGCAGTTGTAGCAGGTAGCCGGGGCGGGGGCCGGCCGGGCGGGGCGGCACGCCCAGCCAGGCGTACCAGTCGGCGACGGCCCGGTCCACGGCCGCGGTGAGCGCCGCCGGCACCGGGACCTCGCGGGCGAACCGGCCCTCGGCGCAGGCCCGCAGCGCCAGGTCCCCGTGCGGTACCCGGCCCGCGGCGATCCGCAGGTAGCCGACGGTCTCCGGGTCGGCCGCCGAGGCGCCGTCCGGCGGGGTCGACGGCACCGGGTACGCGGCGCACACCCGGCCCGCCAGCTCGCCCGCCCCGGCGGCGGCCAGCAGCCGCAGTAGCTGCTGTCCACTCTCCACGGCGTGGCGCAGGTCCCCGGCGGTCGCCGCCGCCTCCCGCTCCACGAGCGCCTCCCACGGCACCCCGACGGGCAGCCCCACGGCACCGCCGTACGGGCCGGGCCGGTAGCGGGTGAACCGGGCGACCTCGGCGTGCACCCGGGCGGTGACCGGGGAGCCGGCGTCCTCGCCGGTGAACTCGCCGAGCTGCCACTGCCGGGCGAGCAGCCAGAGCGGGTCGGCGATCCGGGCGTCCACGGCGGGCGCCAGGTCGGCCCGCCGGGTCCGCGGCTCCAGCCGGGTCCAGGTGGTGACCGACGGCCCCTCGGTGACCGTGCGCGGCTCCTCGACGGTGGTCATCGGTTGGCCTCCTGTCCGCCCTGCGGGGTCAGCGTCGCGTCCGGCACGAAGTCGGTGGTGGTCGTGCTCTCCGCCACGTTGGTGGGAAAGTGGAGGGCCGGCAGGAACTGCCCCGCCGCGCCGATCGAGTCCAGGTCGACGGCCCGGGCCAGGGCCAGGTCCAGCGCCTCCTCCAGCACCTGGGCGAGGCCGGCCGGCTGCCAGTTCGTCGCGCCCTGCGGCGCCAGGCCGAGCAGCACCGCCTGCGGGGCGGCCGCGCCGGGCGCGTCGTACTCGAAGGTGAGGCCGGTCTGCACCTTCTCGGCCGGCACCACCTCGGTCCACTCGTCGACCACCAGGCCCTGCACGGGGCGGGCCGGGTCGATGCCGCCGGGGGACACCACCACCAGCGACAGCGGCTCGGTGCCGGCCCTCGGCGCCGCCTCGCCGACCCAGCGGTCGCCCGGGGCGTACGGCAGTTGCGCCACCCGGACCGTGGCGGGCACCTTCACCACGCCCCCGGCGTCGAGCGCGTCGGCGCTGGTGAGCACCTCCTGGAGCCGGCCGACGGCCGGGCGGACCCGGCCGTAGCGGGACAGCCAGCGGCGTACCGGATGGGGTGACCCGCCCTGGAGCGCGTCGCTGGCGGCCAGGGCGGTGGCCAGCTGGGCGGGCTGCGGCGCGGTCGCCCGGGGCAGCACCGGCAGGTCCGGGCCGAGCAGCGCACGCAGCCGGGCGATCTGCGCCTCC
>NZ_MUYZ01000029.1:0-40903 GCF_003013775.1 Micromonospora sp. MH33 | reverse complement strand
GCCACGGCGGTCCGGGACGGCGGCGGGACGACCATCCCGGTCGGCCGGGCCGGGCCGGTGGCCCGCGGCGTGGCCCGCGCCGCCATGCGGTTGGACCCGGTGGCGATCGGCGAGACCGTCGCGCACGCCCTCGCCACCCACGGCGTGGTGCGGACGTGGGACGGGCTGCTCCGGCCGGTGCTCGCCGGCATCGGCGAACGGCACGCCGCCACCGGCGGCCTGATCGAGGTGGAGCAC
This sequence comes from Micromonospora sp. MH33, assembly GCF_003013775.1. Taxonomy (NCBI): domain Bacteria; kingdom Bacillati; phylum Actinomycetota; class Actinomycetes; order Micromonosporales; family Micromonosporaceae; genus Micromonospora; species Micromonospora sp. MH33. The sequence continues at coordinate 40,666 of NZ_MUYZ01000029.1, read as the reverse complement.
CTGGTCTCCAGGTGCGTCTCCGAGGCGTTCGCCACCGTGGCTCGGGCACACCCCACCGCCGGGCCCGCCCGGATCCTGCTCTCCTGCGCCGACGAGGAGCAGCACACGCTGCCGCTGGAGGCGCTGGCCGCCGCCCTGGCCGAGGCCGGTGTGGGCTACCGGATGCTGGGCGCCCGGGTACCGGCGCCCGCCCTGCTCGAGGCCGTCAACCGGACCGGCCCGGCGGCCGTGGTGCTCTGGTCGCACACCCGGATCACAGCCGATCCGGACCAGCTCACCGCGGTGCTCGCCGCCCCGCGCCGCCCGCTGCTGGTGCTCGCCGCCGGGCCGGGCTGGCGGTCCGACACCCTCCCGGCCGGCGTGGTCCAGCCGGCGGACCTCGCCGAGGCGCTGACGCTGGCGGTGGCGGTACGGGACTCCCTGGGCCAGCCGACGACGGGGTGAGGGCCCCTCCCCATTCGGCGCGACGTCCACTACGGTCGGAAAGTCCGCCCGATCCGACCCCCTCTCGGGAGCGACGATGCGTCCACGCGCCGTGCTGGCGTTCGCCCTCGGCCTGGCGCTCCTCCTGGCCAGCTGCGGCGAGCCCGGCAAGACCCCGACCCAGGCCGGCGCCCCGCCGACCGCCTCGGCCGGCCCGACGCCGCCGAAGACGCCGGCCCCGCGGCCCAGCCCGAGCCGCACCACCCCGCCGAAGCCGAAGCTGCGCCCGCTGCCGAAGACCCTGCCCGCCGGGCTGCACCGCACCAGCGGCGACCAGGGCGTGGCGCTGACCTTCGACGACGGGCCGGACCCCCGGTTCACCCCGCAGATCCTCGACCAGCTCCGGGCGGCCCACGTCACGGCGACCTTCTGCCTGGTCGGGAAGCAGGCCCGGCGTTACCCGCAACTGGTGGCCCGGATCGTCCGCGAGGGTCACCAGCTCTGCAACCACAGCTGGCGGCACGACATCAACCTCGGCCGGCGGCCGGTCGCCGAGATCCGGGCCGACCTGGTCCGCACCAACCAGGCCATCCGGGCGGCCGCGCCGCGCGCGCCGATCACCTGGTTCCGCCAGCCCGGCGGCCGGTGGACGGCGGAGGAGCTGACCGTGGCCCGCCAGCTCGGCATGCGTCCCCTGCACTGGAGCGTCGACCCGCAGGACTGGAACCACCCGCCGGCCAAGACGATCATCAAGCGGGTGACGGCGGCGACCCACCACGGCTCGATCGTGCTGATGCACGACGCGGGCGGCGACCGGGCCCAGACGATCGCCGCCTGCCGGCTCCTGATTCCCGACCTCAAGCGGCGGTACGGGATCTCCCGACTCCGATGACACCGCCGCTGACCTGTGGTTTCGCGCGGCGGTGTGCGGGTGGCCATACCGGTTTGGCCGACCCCGGAGGCATGGCATATGCTTCTCATGCCTCCGGCGGGGCCGGATGGGAGCAAGTCCGCTTGAAGTTGCGAGTGTGCAATGATGGCGGGGCCGCCCTCATCGTCTAGCGGCCCAGGACGCCGCCCTTTCAAGGCGGTAGCACGGGTTCGAATCCCGTTGGGGGCACGGTCCGGCTCAGGCCGGATGCAACACCAGCCAGGTCCTGTGGAGCAGTTGGAGTGCTCGCCGCCCTGTCAAGGCGGAGGTCGCGGGTTCAAGTCCCGTCAGGACCGCAAGCGCTGACGCCGCGCCCTTCACGCGCGGCGTTCTGCGTATCGGCCCATGCGGTAGCATGAGCCGAGCGGCACGGCCAGGTAGCTCAGTTGGTACGAGCGTCCGACTGAAAATCGGAAGGTCGGCGGTTCGACCCCGCCCCTGGCCACATAGCCTTTCGCCGGGCTACAGGAGCGCCGACCAGCGGAGACGCCGGTCGGCGCTCTGCTTTTCGCCCCGGAGCCGTCTGTCCGGTCTGACCCTCGTTCACCCCGGAATCCCGCTGATGGCCGCCCCTTGTCGCACGGGGATCGCACGGACCGCGCGGGCACGGCCTGGCCGACGTTCAGGCGGTATAGATCGGTGACATCCCGCAGCATCGTGATTGCTACTGGCTCGTATCCTCCGCGTCATGGCCGTTGATCCACCCAGCTCCCGCTCGCCGCTGGGCCGCCTGCCGCGCATGTTGATCGCCGCGCTGCTTGTCCTCGGGGTGGCGGTGCCGGCTCTCATGATCCGCGAGCTGATCGAGGCCAGGCTGGGGGACGGTCCGCTGGCCGATCTCAGCTACATAGCAGTTCCGTTAGCGGCTACGGCTTGGCTTGCGCCACGTGCTTCCTACCGCCGGCGAGATGCACTTCTGTGGTTGGTTGGGCCGGGCCTCTACATCTTCGCGATCATCGCCTGGCGTCTGGCCTTCTTGCCCTACCGCGATTGGAAGCCTCGACCCGATGAGGCATCTCGCGTTCGGTGGCTTCGTGACCCACAGCACGCCGGGTTGTGGTACCTGCCCGCGAAGCAAAGTAGATGGAGTCGGCCCGCTGGTTGAACGCGGATCTCTGAGGAGGGCCGGGGTTCGGGGCGGAGCCCCGAGGTCTTCCGATCCTGTGCTCCGAAGCGTGGCCGGCCGGCCGGCCCGGCCGATGCCGGCCGGAGGTCGCCAGCGGGCCGGGGCCGGGCCGGCGCGGCCCGCTTGCGGGCCGCCTTGATGAGTACGCAGGCAAGGACCGGTTGTTCATCAGCCGCGACGGGTCCCCCCTGCGGGGGGACAGCTTGTATCAGGCGTTCGTACGCGCGCGGAAGAGGGTCGGTCTGGATGATCTGACCTTCCACGACCTGCGGCACACCGGCCAGACCCTCGCCGCGCAGACAGGCGCAACCCTGGCCGACCTCATGAAGCGACTCGGGCACTCGTCCATGGCGGCGGCTCGCCGGTACCTGCACGCCGTTGACGGGCGTGATCGTGAGATCGCGAGGGCCCTGTCGGAACTCGCCGCGCATGGTGATGTTGCACGCCTGCCCCGGCACATCACGATGCGCAGCTGGTGGATGACTAGTCCCGTCGCAGGATGCACCATCCCAGCGCAGTGGCGGCAAGGAGCAGTGCTACCGCGAACAGGGCGGTTCCGAGGCTGTGAGGCATTGGGATGAGAAACGGTGCTTGCTGGATCAGCAGACTCCCGCCACTCAACGCTTGTCCCCCACCGATGCGAACGGGTTGGGACCGCTGGCTCTTCGTCAGACGCGCGAAGCGAAGCCAGGCCCGGGGAAACCGTCGCGTCACGGCGACGCGGACGCCGAATACGAGCAAGGAGAGGCTGAGGACGACCATCACCAGGCGGCCGGCCACCAAGAGCGGGTCCGTGTCGGTCGGGCTCATGCGGCCATCGTCCAGGCGGTGTCAAGGTCGTAAGCCTGTCCGACCTCGCCGCGCACGGTGATGTCGCACGGCTGCCCGGACACATGACCATGCGGAGAGAATCGCATGACCGGTCGCACGGCGGCCTCTGGCGACTCTCTGAGCTGCGGAAATGCGGGTGCCTGAAAATCGGAAGGGTCGGCGGTTCGACCCCGCCCCTGGCCACATAGCCTTTCGCCGGGCTACAGAGATCCCACCTTCGACAGTGCCGCCTTCCGAATCTTGGAGACTTTCCGTTCGGAGCTGACGGAAAGTCTCCAAGATCCCGACGGGGCGAGGTTGGCCTTCTCGAAGCATCGACGGGGTATCGACCTTGAAGGTGACCACGTTGCGCTCCGCCCGGGTCACCTCGATCCGGTCCCGGGAACGCTGGTGAGGACCGTCCGGCGCCTCGGCTGTGGTCGTCGCGCCGGCTGTCCGTGCATGCCTGTCCTACCGTCGACGGCATGAGGGCGGCGGTGGCATCTCTCGCGGTGTTCGTGATGTTGCTGGTCACGGTGGTTGTCTTCGTGAGCTGGCGGGACCGGCACAGGTTCTCGTCACCTGAGGATCCGGCAGCGGCCCGCGACGCCAGCGCCGACCAGGCTCGGCACGAGGCAGAGCGTCACTTCGTGCAGGGCCAGGCAGCGGGCCATCACACGCCCAACAGCCGAACGAGCGTCACGCGCTCAACCTGCTCCCCGCCGACCCGCCGCCGCCCTTTCCCGGTGGCTACTCGGCGTAGGGCTGGTCCGTTCCCTGGTCGCTGTAGCCGAGGCTCCAGATGTAGCCGTCCGGGTCCGCAAAGGAGCCGCCGTACCCGCCCCACGGCAGGGCGCCGGCGGGCTTGAGGATCGTGGCGCCGGCCTTTTCGGCCTCCGCGAGGATCTCGTCGACCCGCACCTCACTACGGACGACGTAGGTGAGGACCAGCCCGCTGAAGCCGCTGCCTTCCGGGTTGGCGCCCACCTGACCGGCCAGGCCTTCGCGGCCGTAGAAGCCGACGAGCGAGCCTCCGTCGGATTCGAAGAACACCGAGACGCCGTAGTCGTCCTTGATCTTCCAGCCGAGCCCCTCCGTGTAGAACTGCTTGGACCGGGCCAGGTCCCGGACGCCTAGAAGGATCGAGCTGACGTTCGCTTTCATGCCTTGTCTCCCTAGTGCTTGCGGAATGACGAACACACGGATCACGCTACGAACGGCCCCATCCCCGACGCTTCTTGATTCCTGACCGGTTGGTCACCGGCCGCCGCCCAGGTGGCGTCCCTGCCGCCCCTCCGTGTGCACGACGCCCAACCCCGGGTCTGCCGCGGTCGGGGCGGACGAGTATGAGCGGTATGGGACGTCCGGAGGGCGGTGGACGGAGTCAGGACCTGTTGCAACGTCGCGAGGACGTGCGGCAGGCCAACTTCCTGGAACTGTTCGTGGACCTGGTGCTGGTGTTCGCCCTGGCCGGGGTGGTCAGCCGGGTCGCGCGGGACATCGTCAGCGAGGACGTGGTCGTCCGGTGGCGATCGATCGCCTTCCTCCCGGTGCTGTCACTGCCGCTGATCTGGCTGTGGATCACGACCGCGCACATCACCAGCTGGTTCGACCCCCGCCGTCGCAGGATCCAGTGGATCGTCCTGGCCAGCGCCTTCGGGCTGCTGGTCATGTCGACGTCGCTGCCGTACGCGTTCGTCGGCCGCGGCTGGGCGTTCGTACTGCCGTACGTGATCCTGCTGTGCGGCCGGCCGCTCGTCCTGATGCCCGCGTTGCGCGGACACCCCCTGCGGCAGCTCTACCTCCGGTCGCTGCTGTGGTGCGCGGCCTCGTCGGTGTTCTGGTTTGTCGGCGCGGCCGTCAACGGCAACGCCCGGGCCTCTCTCTGGGGGGCCGCCGTGATCGTTGACTTCGTCGGCGCGCAGCTGCGCTGGTCCGTACCGGGGATGGCCCGTTTGCCGGTGAGCGCGTGGGCCACGGACAGCCGACATCACCTGCCCGAGCGCTACCAGCAGTTCCTGATGATCGCCCTCGGGGAAACCGTGCTCGCCGTCGGCACCACGGTGACCAACCAGAAGGTCACCACGGCGACCGCCGCCGGGCTGGTGGTGGCGTTCCTGTCGACGGTGCTGATGTGGCGGATCTACTTCTACCGCTCCGGCCAGGTCCTCGCCGAAACCGTCGCGGCGGCGAGAGACCGGGACGCCGCTGGCCTCGCGATCGGCGCTGCCCACATCGTCATGGTGCTGGGCATCGTGGCCACCGCCGTCGGTTTCGAGATCGTGCTGAAACACCCGGACGGCGCACCGGAGCCGGCGTGGCTCGCCGCGATCCTCGGCGGTCCGGCGCTGTTCCTCTACGGGCGCATCCGTCTGGAACGCGTCGTGTTCGACCGGCTCTCCCTCCGCCGGGTCGTCGCCATCGCCGCCCTGGCGGTCGCCGCCGTCCCCCTGTACCTCGCCCCGCCGCTGGCCGCAGCCGTCGTGGCGGCGCTCATACTGCTCGCCGTCGCCCTCGCCGACGCCCACCACGCCGCCGGCCGTCCCCAGGAGCCTCCCTCCCCGGCGCACTAGCTCGCTCGCACGAGCGGCCGGGCCAGCAGCCGGTGCCGGTCCACGTCCCGGGCTTCGAGTCGGGCCGGGGTTGGCCGCGATGGCACGGGACCGAGCCCCACACCGGGTGAGCTGACCCCCGGGGCTACCGCTTCGGGCGGTGCTGGCCCATGCCGCTCTGGATCGCCTCCCAGACGCTCCGACCGGCCTGCAACAGCGTCTCCCCGGCCTGCCCGGCGAGCTGCGCCGGCCCGGGCTGGCCACCCGGCGCCTTCTCCGCTTCCTCCGGCTTCCCGGCGCCGGCCGGCTTGCCCGGCTCCGCGGTCTTCCCAGCGCCGGCCGGCTTCCCGGGCTCCGGCGTCTTTCCAGAGCCGGCCGGCGCCTCCGGCTCCGGGGGCTTACCGGAGCCGGGTGGCTTGCCCGGGCCGCTGGGCGCCTGGCCGGCACCCTTTCCGGTCGACGGCCGGTGCCCTTCGGGGCTCTTCGGCGGCCCCTGGGCGCCGGTCGGCGGCTCCGGAGAACGCGCGCCGGCCGGCGGCGCCGGGGAGGGCGGTGCGGGTCGGCCGACGCCCTCCCGCAGGGCCCGGTCGGCCACCGCGCCCACCGTCCCGATCCGCTGCCCGCTCCCGTCCACGACGGGCGCGCTGGCGAGCTGCTGCGTGGCCCGGTTCACGTCGTCGATGCTGCCGCCGACCGACCGGGCCAGCGCGTCGATGAGATGCGGGTTCCGGTCGATGGTGCTCAGGGCACGGTCCAGGATCTGCACCAGCTTTTCCAGGCGTACCTTGAGCAGCGCCTCGGCACTGACGCCGGTGACGTCCAGTTCCACGCCCTCCAGGTGCACCCGGACCCCGGCGTCGAGCTGAAGCAGGTTGGCCAGGCGGGCGCGCAGCGACAGGTCGGCGTCGAGCCCCTCGACGGACAGCCGGATCTGGTCGACCGTCACCTCCGGGATGTCGAGCAGGACGTCCGGCTCCGACTCGCCGCCGCCCCGGTGGACGAGCCGCCCGCTCGTCGGGTTCGGCTCCCGCTCGGTCGCTCCGCTCTCGCTCATACTCCCGCTCCCCGCTGGCCCCGTCGCCTGGGCCGGATCAGCCGCGGTTACCCGGTTTCCGGCCCGCCATCCCTGGTGGCCCCGGACGCCCGTCCGGCAAGCGGCCACGGCCGGCGACGCGCGGCCGGGCGCGGTCCGGAAACCGGTCTCCCGCTGTCCGGAAGCGGGCGAACACGAAAGCTGCACAGCGGGGCATGAGCCGGTATGGTCCGGGCCTATGGGACAGGGGATGGCCGATCCGGATGAGGTCCGCCAGGAATTCGACCGTTTCTCCCTCCGCAGCACCCTCTTCGCCCCCGCCTCCGCCGACCGGGCGTACGCCGTGTTCACCGGGTCGCTGGCCGACTGGTGGGTGCGCGAATACACCTGGTCCGGGCCGGAGGCGCTGGCCGAGCTGGGCATGGAACCCCGGGCCGGCGGCATGCTCTACGAGATCGGCCCGTACGGCTTCCGCGGTGACTGGGGCCGGGTGCTGACCTGGGATCCACCCCGGCGGCTCGTGTTCACCTGGCAGCTCGGGCCGGACCGGGTGCCGGTGCCGGACCCGGCGCGGGCCAGCGAGGTCGAGGTCCTCTTCCAGCCCGAGGGGCCGGAGCTGACCCGGGTCGACGTCGAGCACCGCTACTTCGACCGGCACGGCGAGGCCGCCGAGGGCTACCGCAAGGCGCTCACCGCCGGTTGGCACGAACTGCTCTGCCGCTACCTGGCGACCGTCGCCCGCGGCACCGACTGACCGCGCGCCCCCGCCACCGACTGACCGCGGCGGGTCAGCCGCCGATGCCTCTCACCGGGGTCCCGGCGCCGGTCACCCCGGTGCCGCCGAGGTCGGCCCGGCGACCCGCGGCCGCGCCCGGACCGAAGCCGCTGCCCGCGAGCCGGCGGCGCGGGGCGGTACGCAGCCGCGGGTACACCTCGGCGAGCCGGCGCTGGACCCGGTCGGAGCGGTCGGCGAGCACCAGCGCCACCGAGGGCGCCGCCGATTCGGCCACCGCGCCGGCCTCGGCCGTACGCAGCCGCTCGGCGACCACCTGCGCGAAACCGGCCAGCCAGGTACGCCGGAACGCGGCCGGATGCTCCCCGGCGGGTACGGCGGCGCCGGCCAGCCCGTGCGCGGCCTGCACCAGCAGCGAGGTGAAGAGCAGCTCGACCCGTTCCAGGTCGCTGGCGAAGCCGAACAGGTGCAGGTCGAAGCCGCTGCCCTGCCGGCGGCGTACGCAGCGGCAGCGCAGCGGTTCGGCGACCGCCGCGAGCAGGCCGGACTTGTCCCGGGCGTACGGGGCGACCACCTCGACCACCCGGTCACCGACCGGATCGGTGGCCGGCTCCCGCGCGGCGAGCAGCGCCCGGTCGACGCCGTAGCGGGCGATCAACTCGGTGGCCTTGGCCATGAAGGCGGCCGACTCGGCGGGCGTGCAGGCCGGGTCCTCGGCCTGGGCGAGCAGCTTGCGGACCTTGCTCAGCATGGCCTCGGACATGCACCAGAGCTACCACAGCGGCGGGACCCGGACGGGACGAGGCGGCGCCGGACGGTCAGCCCGCCCGGCTGCGCAGCGTGGCGACCGTCGAGCCGGCGAGGGTGAGCAGGCAGTCGGGCAGCAGCCCGTCGGCCGCCGCGGCCCCGAACAGCGCCTCGCCGGTGTCGGCGTCGTCGTTGGCGTACGCGCTGACGAAGCGGGCCACCCAGCGGGTGTCGTAGTCGGCCTGGTCGATGCCGGGAAAGTCGAGCACGGCGCCGCCCCCGGGGGCGTCTTCGCCGACCATCGTGGCGGCCAGGCACCAGGCCACCCCGTACGCCCCGGCGAGCCCGGCGCGGTCCACCACGGCGTCGAAGGTGTCCACCACGCCGGCACCGTCACCGGCCAGCGCCGAGCGGAGCACGGCGGTCGCATCGTCCAGCGTCTGCTGTGCCTCGTCGCTCACCTGCCGAACAGTAGTTCCGGGGGTCAAGCGGTGACCCCGGAACAGCCCCGCCGTCACGCGGAGTGATAACAGCAGTCGGGGTGCCGACGGACGGACCTCCACGGTCCCGCGCGCCGCGCCGGCACGCTAGTGTGCGCAGCGGACCCTCGCCGGAGGAAGGACGACAATGCTCAGATCTCGCGCGTCGCGTGCGGCCCTGTCCACGGCCTGCGCGACGCTCCTGCTCGCCACCAGCGCCTGCGGGAGCGACAAGCCCGAAGAGACGGCCAACACCCAGGTACGCCTCTACGGCACCGACGGCAACATGCAGAACTCGTACGTCGATGCGCTGAAGGACCGCGCGGACCTTCTCAACGGCATGAAGGGCACCACCCCGCTCACGCCGCTGACGGAGAGCTTCAAGGATCGGCTACGCACCGTAGACCCGAAGCTCAAGGATTACCTCTACTCGGCGGAGACCTACGACGCGGTCGTGATAAGCGCGCTGGCCGCCCAGCTCGCCGGCACCACCCAGCCGACCGAGATCGCCAAGCAGATCGTCGGGGTGACCACCACCGGCCAGCGCTGCGAGGAGGTGGCCACCTGCGTCCAGCTGGCCCGCGCCGGCCAGGACATCGAGTACCGCGGCGTCTCGCTGAACCGGGCCGGGTTCACCGACGTCGGCGAGCCGGCCACCGCCAGCTACGCCACCCTGCACTTCGACGACCGCCAGCTCGACGACGGCAAGACCGAGTTCGTCGGCGCCGGGGACGAGTCGGCGGCGAGCACCAAGACGCCGCCACGGGGCAGGAAGTCGCGTCCGGCCAAGTCCTACAAGGAGGACGGCTCCCCGCTGGTGCTCGGCGGCCTGCTGCCGAAGACCGGCGACCTGGCTTTGGCGTACCCGCCGATGGCGGCCGGCGCGGCGCTGGCGATCCGCGAGATCAACGCGGCGGGCGGCGTGCTCGGCGATCCGGTGGTCTGGGTCGACGGCGACGACGGCACCGACCCGAAGGTGGCGAAGACGACGGTGGCCTCGCACGTCCAGCGGGGCGTGCACGTCATCATCGGTGCCGGGGCCTCGGGCATCTCCCGGGCCGTGCTGCCCGACGTGGTGGCCGCCGGCCGGGTCCTCTTCTCCCCGTCGAACACCGACGCCGGGCTGAGCACCTTGGACGACAAGGGCCTCTACTTCCGCACGGCGCCGTCGGACATCCTCCAGGGCCGGGCGCTGGCCGACGTGATAATGCGCGACGGACCGCACAAGATCGCGATCGTCGCCCGTAAGGACTCCTACGGCGAGGGCCTCCAGGAGAACGTCCGCGCCGAGCTGGAGCGGGCCGGCATGGGCGCCGACAAGGTCAAGCTGCTCTCGTACGTGCCCCCGGAGGGCGCGTCGGCGCCGCCGGTGGACTTCTCCGCCGGGGCCAGGGAGATCAAGGGCTACGGGGCGGACGCCGTGCTGGTGATCGGCTTCGGTGAGTCGGCGAAGGTGATCACCGACCTGGCCGACGCCGGGGTGCAGATCCGGAACTGAGACGACGACGAGGGCCGCACCGGGCGAACCGGTGCGGCCCTCGTCGTGTCCGCCGGTCAGCGGGAGCGGCGCCGCTCCAGGAACTCGGTCATCCGCCGGTGCTTCTCCTCGTCCTCGAAGAGCACCGCCTGGCTGAGCAGGTCGAGCTGCGGGTGAGCGGCCTCCGGGGCGTCCACGGCGAGCTTGGTGAGCCGCAGCGCCAGCGCGGAGCCCTTGGCCATCTCGTCGAGCAGTCCGTGCGCGGTGGGCAGCAGCTCCGCCGGCTCGGCCACGACCCGGTTGACCAGCCCGATCCGCAGCGCCTCGTCGGCGTCCACCCGCCGGCCCGTGAAGAGCAGCTCCTTGGCCCGGGCCTCCCCGATCAGCGCGGGCAGCCGGTAGGTCGCGCCGGCGCCGGCCAGGATGCCCAGCCGCACCTCGGGCTGGCCGAACACCGCCCGCGCCGTGCACACCCGCAGATCGCAGGCGTACGCCAGCTCGGCGCCGCCGCCCAGCGCCGGGCCGTCCACGGCCGCCACGGTGGGCATCGGCAGCGCCCGGATCCGGGCGAAGGCGGCCTGGTTGATGGCGGCCAGCGCGTCCAGCCGGCCGCGTTCGCGGAGCTGGGCGATGTCCGCGCCACCGGCGAAGATGCCCTCCGTCCCGCCGGTGAGCAGCAGCAGTCGGGGCCGCGCCTCCAGCTCGGCGCAGACGGCGTGCAGCTCGGCGATCAGGTCCGCGTCGATCGCGTTGCGCTTCTCCGGCCGGTCCAGGGTGACCACCAGCCGGTCCGGCAGCTCCTCGATCCGCAGCCCGCTCATCGTGCCCGCCTTTCGTTCGCGACTGCGGGGCTCACAAGCTCACTCCTCGCGCTCACTGCTTCACCCCGCCTTCCCAGATGTAGAAGCCCTGGCCCGACTTCTTGCCCAGCCGGCCGGCGGCCACCATCTCCACCAGCAGCGGCGGCGGCGCGAAGCGGTCCCCGTACGCGGCCTGGAGGGTGCGGGCGATGTCGAGCCGGACGTCCAGCCCGACCAGGTCGGTCAGCTCCAGCGGGCCCACCGGGTGCCGGTAGCCGAGCACCATCGCCTTGTCGATGTCGGCGGGGCTGGCCACCCCGTCGGCCACCATCCGGATCGCCTCCAGGCCGAGGGTCACGCCGAGCCGCGAGGTGGCGAAGCCGGGCATGTCGCGTACCACGACGGGGTCCTTGCCCAGCCGGCCGGCGAGCGCGACGGCCGCCTCGGTGGTCTCCGGCGCGGTGCCCGGGCCGACCACGACCTCGAGCAGGGCCATGACCCAGACCGGGTTGAAGAAGTGCAGCCCAAGGAAGCCGGCCGGCCGCTCCAGCCCCTCGGCCAGGTCGGCGATGGGAATGCTGGACGTGTTGCTGCCGAGCAGGGCGGGCCGGCGACCCTCGGCGTCCCGGAGCACGGCGCGCTTGAGGTCGAGCCGCTCGGGGACGGCCTCCACGATCACGTCCGGGCCCTCGGCCACCTCGGCGAGCCCGGCCCGCAGGGTGACCCGCTCGCGCTTCGCCGTCGCCGCCTCGGCGGTCAGCTTGCCGCGCTGCACGCCGCGCTCCCACAGCTCGCCGAGCCGCCGCAGGGCGTCGGCGCCGCGCGCCGGGTCCACCTCGACCAGCTCGACCGCGTACCCGGCGCCGGCCGCCACGTACGCGATGCCGAGGCCCATGGTGCCGGCCCCGACGACCACAAAACGACCACTCATCGATGTCCCTTCGGCGCGGACCGGTGACGGGCGGGGTCTCCGCCGCGCCGGACGAGTCCGCTCGCTCGCTCCTGGGTGCGACCCTATGCAGGGCCGGCCCGCGGGCATGCGTGGGGGCGCGCCGGATCGGGTACAGACGGCCGTCAACGCCGACGGAAGGATCGAGATGAGCCAGGCACCGGAGAGCGCGGAGGGCACCGAGACCGTGGAGACCCGCGGCGACGAGCGGGTGGACCTGCTCCGCGCGGACACCAACAACGACGGGAAGACCGACGTCTGGGTGGTGGACACCGACGGCGACGGGAAGGCCGACCTGTTCCAGTTCGACACCGACGGCGACGGCAAGGTGGACATCACCATGGTCGACATCGACGAGGACGGCACCCCGGACGAGGTGGTCGACGGCGACGGCGGCCTCCCGCCCGAGCAGACCACCCCCACCGTGCGGGTCTGACGCGTACGTGGGCGGGCGCTCGGACGTGTCCGGGCGCCCGCCGGCTCAGGCCAGCCTCAGCGTGGCCAGGTAGTACGGATGGTCCACGTCGTCCACGTCGACCAGTCGCCACGGCGAGCCGTGTACCAGTTCGGCGAACTCCTCGACCGAGCACACCAGATAGTCGAACCACTCGGTGCCGAGCAGCCGGTAGCGCAGCCGCAGCCGCAGCTGCCCGCCCAGCCGTCCCCGCCGCCGGTTCAGCTCGTGGTAGCCGGTGTGCACCGGATCGGTGGTCCCGTACGGGTCGGTGCCGTGCGCGATGACCTGCGCGCCGGGGCGGGCCAGCGCGGCGAGCGCGGCCAGCAGGGCGGGGGCCCGCTCCCGGCCCTCGAACAGCCCCAGGTTGTTGCCGAGCAGCAGGAAGGTGTCGTAGCGCCGGCCGTCGGCGACGTGCTCGTCGACGGTGCCGAGCACCAGGTCGCGTACGCCGCGGTGCCGGCTGACCCGCAGCGCACCGACCGAGGTGTCGAGGCCGGTGACCGGCACGCCGCGCGCCTGGAGGTGCAGCGCGATCCGGCCGGCCCCGACGCCGATGTCCAGCACCTGCCCGTGCACCCGGTCCACGGCCCGGTGGTCGTACGGCTGCCACCGCTGCGGCGGGTCCAGGTAGTGCTCGGCGGGGGCGCCGTTGACCAGCCCGTCGTCGCGCTCGATGATCTCGATGACCGGCCGGGGCAGCCGCCCACCGACCAGCGGCCGGGGCCCGATCCCGGTGGTGACCGCGTACGCGTCGCGGATCATCTCGCCGAACACGTCGCCGATCGTGGGTTCCCCGGTCACGGGCGTGTCTCTGTTCGCGACTGCGGGGCTCGCAGACCCGGCTCACTCCTCGCGCTCACGGCGCTGTCTCTGTTCGCGACTGCGGGGCTCGCAGACCCGGCTCACTCCTCGCGCTCACGGCGCTGTCCCTGTTCGCGACTGCGGGGCTCGCAGACCCGGCTCACTCCTCGCGCTCACGGCGCTGTCCCTGTTCGCGACTGCGGGGCTCGCAGACCCGGCTCACTCCTCGCGCTCACGGCGATCACGCTATCCGGGCTCGGCCCGCCTGTCGCGGCCGTATCCTGAGCGGCGTGACAGACCTGGACCGCCTGGCGGCGGAGAAGTACGTACTGCTCACCACGTTCCGCAAGGACGGCCGGGCGGTGCCGACTCCGGTCTGGGCGGTGCGCGACGGCGAGACGCTGGCGGTGTGGACGGTGTCGGACTCCGGCAAGGTGAAGCGGATCCGGCGCGACGGCCGGGTCACGGTGGCCCCGTGCGACGTGCGCGGCCGGCCGCACGGCGAGGCGGTGCCGGGGCACGCGACGGTCAGCGACCCGGCGGGAACCCGGCGGATCCGGGGCCTGCTCAAGCAGAAGTACCGGCTGATCGGCCGGCTGAGCCTGCTGGGCAGCCGGCTGCGCCGGGGCGAGGGCGGCACGGTGGGCCTGCGCATCGTGCTCGACTGAGCGAACCGGCCCCGGACACGATTAGGGGCGGCGGATCGTCGCTGTCGCGACGTCCCACCGCCCCTAATCGAACGCCTGAGAAACGTCCGGCCGTCAGTCCCCCTGACGCTGCTGGGGAATCTGCCCCTGCAGCAGGGCGCGAACCTCCGACTCGCGGTAACGGCGGTGGCCGCCCAAGGTCCGGATGGCGCTGAGCTTGCCAGCTTTGGCCCACCGGGTCACCGTCTTCGGGTCGACTCGGAACATCGACGCGACCTCGGCCGGTGTGAGTAGCGGCTCTGGTTCGTGCGTTCGCGATGCCATCGGGGTCACTCCTCCACATGTATAGACATCGGCCGGGGTCCCGCCGGCCGACGCGTCTCCCATGGTCCGGCTAGTCCCCGATGTCCGACATGGGCCGAACGGCTGAAGGTCCCTAGACGGACGGATGAACCATGCCCGATTTTTACGACTTTTATGCCGCAGAAACTACCTTATTCGGACTCATGATCACGGTTCGTGATGCGTCAACTACGAGACAGTCTCGCATCGGGGGCGCCAACCCGGGCAAACCCGGCGACCCTAGTTGCAGCGCTCCAGCAGCTGCACGGCACGCCACCGGGCGACCAGCTTGTCGTACGCCGCCGAAGCCTCCTCGGCCTCGCCCCGGGAGAGCCCCGCCAGCCCGGCCGCGACCAGCTCGGTCGAGTCGTCGGCGGCGAGCGTCTCGTCGGGCAGTAGCTGCACCAGGCCGCCGTAGTCGAGCTCCACCATCGAGCGGGGGTGGAACTCCTCCAGCCAGCGGGCGGCCTCCTCGACCGCCTCGGTGATCGGCGCCTCGCCGACCGACTTGCGCAGCACGGACAGCGCCCGGGACGACCGGCGGCGTGCCTTGGAGATCTCCGTCCGGTAGCGCAGCGCCCGCCGCTCCGGCTCGGTGACCAGGTGCCGCTCCTGCGGGTCGAAGAGCACGAACCAGCGCAGCGGCACGCCCCAGGTGGCGATCTGCTCGTGCACCCGGGGCACCCCGTGCTCCAGCACCCGCGCCCCGCTGCGCCAGTCCTCCACCACCGCCTTGGCCTGACCGGCCAGGACCGGCGGGACGAACGCGTCGGCCAGCACCGGGGGCACCCCGTCGCGGGCGCTCAGCGCCGCCTCGGCGACCCGGATCCGCAGGTTCCACGGGCAGACCAGCAGGGCGTCGTCGGCCTCCAGGACGTACGCCTCCTCAGGCAGGTCCGGCAACCGGGTCCAGCCCGCGCCCAGCGCCTCGATCACCGCCGTCCGCTGCCGGACCGGCCCCTCCAGCGGGGCGACCGCCCGGCCCTCGTTCACGTAGCGGCGCCAGTACGACTGGCGGTCGCGATCGAAGGCGGTCAGCGGCTCGTACACACGCAGGTATGAGGCGAAGAGCGACGGCACGGCGACGATCCTCCCACGAGACGGGACTTGTCCGCCGCCGCCGTCACGAGGCGTCGTGACGTGCGCGACAGTACGGCTGCGGCCGATATTAGGCTCAACAGCACCGGCATCATCCCGCCGGCGTGCCGACAGGTTCCGCGCCCCACAAGGGCGCACACCGACACAGGAGTCAGCCATGGGCGTATTCGCCAGCACCGACGACCCGGGATCCACCGGTCACGAACAGGTCGTCTTCTGCCAGGACAAGCAGTCCGGCCTGAAGGCGATCATCGGGATCTACTCCACCGCGCTGGGCCCCGCCCTCGGCGGCACCCGGTTCTACCCGTACGCCAGTGAGGAAGAGGCCCTCGCCGACGTGCTCGACCTCTCCCGGGGCATGGCGTACAAGAACGCCCTGGCCGGCCTCGACCTCGGCGGCGGCAAGGCGGTCATCTGGGGTGACCCGGAGCAGATCAAGAGCGAGGCCCTGCTGCGCGCCTACGGCCGCTTCGTGGAGTCCCTGGCCGGGCGCTACTACACCGCCTGCGACGTCGGCACCTACGTCGCCGACATGGACGTGATCGCCCGGGAGACGAGCTACGTCACCGGCCGCAGCGTGGAGCACGGCGGCGCCGGCGACTCCTCGGTCCTCACCGCCTGGGGCGTCTTCCAGGGCATGCGGGCCGCCGCCGAGCACCTCTGGGGCACCCCGACGCTGGCCGGCAGGCGGGTCGGCGTGGCCGGTCTGGGCAAGGTCGGCAAGTACCTCACCGGCCACCTGCTGGAGGACGGGGCGGAGGTGGTGGCGACCGACGTCAACCCGAAGGCCCTGGAGTGGGTGCGCGCCGCCCACCCGCAGGTCACGCTGGTCGACGACACCGCGGCGCTGGTCGCCTCCGACATCGACGTGTACGCCCCGTGCGCGCTGGGCGGCGCCCTGAACGACGACACGGTGCCGGTGCTGCGCGCGAAGGTGGTCGCCGGGGCGGCCAACAACCAGCTCGCCCACGCGGGCATCGAGAAGATCCTCGCCGACCGGGGCATCCTCTACGCCCCCGACTACGTGGTGAACGCCGGCGGCGTGATCCAGGTCGCCGACGAGATCGAGGGCTTCAACTTCGAGCGCGCCAAGCTGCGGGCCACCCGGATCTTCGACACCACCCGGGAGATCCTGCGGCTCGCCGACGACGAGGGCGTCCCGCCGGCGGTGGCCGCGGACCGGCTCGCCGAGCGGCGGATGGCCGAGGTCGGCCGGCTGCGCACCATCCACCTGCGCTGAACGGCATCCGGGGGCGGGCACTCGCTCCGCCCCCGGGCCGCACCGACTCGGGCACCGGCGTTAAGCTGGATATTCGGGTGTTTCGTGCCGGTTTGACCGCTGTCATGGCAGCCGCGGTGTCCGCTCCTTACCGGGTACACTTTGTGACGGCCGGATCACTGCGACGCGCAGGGCCGGTTGACGGTAACCCGAGGTGCCGAACGGTGGCATCCCCATGTACCGTAAGAGCCACGAGAGATGCCTGACGTCATCGGGGCCCGCCTTCGGGCTGCCCCGCATTCTGTGCGAGGGGGTCGAGCCATGGGGCGCGGCCGTGCTAAGGCCAAGCAGACGAAGGTGGCGCGGGAGTTGAAGTACCACTCCCCGAACACCGACCTCACCGCCTTGCAGCGCGAGTTGGCGGGTGCTGGTGGGAAGTCTGAGCAGCACTTCGACGACGACTACAAAGAGTATGTCGACGACGATGATGAGGATCACGCGGACGACGACCCGGACACCTGGGCCCGCCCGACCCGCTGACCTCCGGTCGCATCTGAGCACGCGGTGACTCCCCGCGTGCTCACGCATGTGCCATCCAACGCGGCGCACCGACGATCAGGGACCTTGCCGTCCCCCGGAGCCACTCCGGCCGACCGGCAGGTCCCTGATCGTGGATGCGCACCCTCAGCGGGGCCGGTTGTTCCAGTTGTAGAACGTCGGGATGTTCTCGAAGTGGTTCCAGGCGCACACCGCGCTCGCCCCGTCGCCGCCCGACACCTCCGCCCGCAGCAGGCGCGCGGCCTCGGCCTCCTGGAGAAGTGCGGTCAATCCGACGGCGGCCTCGCGCACCCGGTCCACGACGGGATCAGGGGCGGCTCCCCCGACGCGCTCAGGCTGCCGGTGACTCGTGGTCTCGGGCATGCTCCAACACTCCCTCCAGTAAGCGGATCTTGCTGTTGCGGCAGTGCTCGGTCTCCGTACCGTCAAAACGCCCCAGCTCGAAGTAGCGGTTGGCCGCGTGGCCGCCGCCGCAGAAGCCGAAGTAGGGGCAGGAGGACCGGCAAGCCTCCACGCCGGTGAGGAACTCGCCCACCCAGGGCGTCCGCCCGGCGCCGGACAGGATCTCGGCCAGCGGGGTGGTCAGCACGTTACCGCTGCTGAAGTCGCCGTAGCGCGGGTCGGAGAAGCCGGCCAGCTCCGGGGAGAGCACCACCACCGAACCGTCGTGGCCGACCGTGGGGATCGGGTCGAGCCGGCGGGGCAGCAGGTCGTCCGCCGTGCCGGCCAGGACGGCTCCGGCGTACCGCAGCGACCACTCGACCTCGCGCAGGTGGATCCGGGGATCCCGGCGCCAGGCGCCCACCAGTTCGGCCCAGAACCCGGTCACCGAGGCCGCGTCCCGGGCGTTCGTGCGGATGTTCACGCCCTCGGTCTCCTCGATGTTGATCCCCAGCACGTCGCAGCCGAGGTCGAGGAAGTAGTCGTAGAGCTCGGTGGCCAGCCCCGGCTCCGGCCGGGAGACCACAGCAAGCGCCGAGAAGGGCAGCCCGTGCCGGCGCAGCGCCGCCACCCCGGTCAGGATCCGGTCGTACGCCGGCCGGCCGCCCCGGGTGACCCGCTCGCCGTTGCGGGCCCGGGGGCCGTCCACGCTCACGCTGACCCGGATCCCGTGCTCGACGAAGAACGCGCACCAGGCGTCGTCGATCAGCGTGGCGTTGGTCTGGACGTGGTGCTCCACCGCCGGACCGAACGGGGCCAGCAGGGCCGCCAGGTGCTCCCGGCCGGCCGCGAGCGGCTCCCCGCCGTGCCAGACCACCGAGAAGCGCCCGGAGGCCGCCCAGGGCCGCACCGCGGTCGCCACCGCCTCGGCGACCGCCACCGGCATCCGCTGGTCCACCGCCCGCAGCGGCAGGTAGCAGTAGACGCAGTCGAGGTTGCAGAGCGTGGTCGGCTGCATCACCACGTAGGAGGGGACGGCGGCGATGCCCCGCATTCCGGTGTGCGTACGCGCAGCCATCAACCCTCCCCCGCTTAGCCTGAACCGCCCTTTAGGCTAAGCGGCGGTGGCCACTCGGGTGAACCCCCGATCAGGTGCCCGGATGATCACCGGAGAGTCATCACCCGCGGGTGTGCTGACCGATCATCTGCACGTTGCCGGTGCCCTCGATGATCTCGCCGGCCTGCCAGGCGTCGACGCCGCGGCCGGTCAGGGTGGCCAGCGCGCGGTCCGCGTCCTCGGCGGAGACGATGGCGAACATGCCGACGCCCATGTTGAACGTCGCCTCCATCTCCGGGTCCTCGATCCGGCCCTTGGACTGGATCAGGTCGAAGATCGGCTGCGGCTTCCAGGTGGAACGGTTGACCACCGCGTCGACGTGCTCGGGCAGGACCCGGACCAGGTTGCCCGGGATGCCGCCGCCGGTGACGTGGGCCAGCGTCCGCACCTCGGCCTCGGCGATCAGCTTGAGGCAGTCCTGGGCGTAGATCTTGGTGGGGGTCAGCAGCTCCTCGCCGAGGGTGCGCTGCCGGCCGAAGTCCTCGATCACCACGTCCAGCCGCATCCGGCCGGCGCCCAGCAGGACGTGCCGGACCAGCGAGTAGCCGTTGGAGTGCAGGCCGGAGGAGCGCATGGCGATCACCACGTCGCCCACCTCGACCCGCTCCGGGCTGAGGATGTCGCTCTCCTCCACCACGCCCACACCGGTCGCGGAGATGTCGTACTCGTCGGGGCGCAGCACGCCCGGGTGCTCGGCGGTCTCGCCGCCGAGCAGGGCGCAGCCGGCGTAGCGGCAGCCGTCGGCGATGCCGGCGCCGATCTCGGCGACCTTGTCCGGGACGACCTCGCCGGTGGCGATGTAGTCGAGCAGGAAGAGCGGCTCGGCGCCGCACGCCACCAGGTCGTCGACCACCATGGCGACCAGGTCGATGCCGACCGTGTCGTGGATGTCGAGCTGCTGGGCGATCACCAGCTTGGTGCCCACGCCGTCGGTGGAGGAGGCCAGGATCGGGTTCTTGTACTTCTTGGTGTCCAGCCGGAACAGCCCGGCGAAGCCGCCCAGGTCACCCATGACCTCCGGGCGCCGGGTCTGCCGGACCTTGGACTTCAGCAGCTCGACCGCGCGGTCGCCCGCCTCGATCGACACCCCGGCGTCGGCGTACGAGACCGAGCGTTTGCGCTGCGTACGGCCGGTACCCGCCGACCAGGGCTGGCGGTCGCCGCCGGCGCCCGTCGGGCTGGATCCTGCGCCGCTGCGCTCGGACACGTGCGTCACGGTTCTCCCCTTTGTGGTTCCCGCGGGCCGGTCGGTGCGGCCGGACCCCGCGTCGGTGGTGCTACGGGCGGTTGCTCGGCGTGGCGACGAGCGCGGCGGTGGTTGCGGCGGTGGGCTCGGACGCCTCGGCGGCGACCCGGCGGCCCACTCCTTCGAGGACGTGCTTGCCGATCAGGTTCCCGGCCGGCAGCTCGATCGGGTATTCCCCGTCGAAGCACGCCCGGCAGAGCCGGGTCTTCGGCTGCTCCGTCGCGGCGATCAGGCCGGGGAGCGATACGTAGCCCAGCGTGTCGGCCCCGATCGACCGGCGGATGCCCTCGTTGTCCAGCCCGTTGGCCAGCAGCTCGGCACGGGTGGCGAAGTCGATCCCGTAGAAGCAGGGCCAGTTGACCGGCGGCGAGGAGATCCGGACGTGGACCTCCAGCGCCCCCGCCTCGCGCAGCATCCGCACGATGGCCCGCTGGGTGTTGCCGCGGACGATCGAGTCGTCCACCACCACCAGGCGCTTGCCGCGGACGTTCTCCCGCAGCGGGTTGAGCTTGAGCCGGATGCCGAGCTGGCGCAGGGTCTGCGAGGGCTGGATGAAGGTGCGCCCGACGTACGGGTTCTTCATCAGGCCCTGGCCGTAGGTGATGCCGGACTCCTCGGCGTAGCCGATCGCTGCCGGGGTGCCGGACTCCGGCACCGGGATGACCAGGTCGGCCTCGACCGGGTGCTCCTTGGCGAGCTGGCGGCCGATCTGCACCCTTGCGGAGTGCACGTTCCGGCCGGCGATGGTGGCGTCCGGGCGGGCGATGTACACGTACTCGAAAAGGCAGCCCTTGGGCTCCGGGGCGGCGAACCGGCTGGACCGCAGCCCATCCTCGTCGATGGCGATCAGCTCGCCCGGCTCCACCTCGCGGACCACGCTCGCGCCGACGATGTCCAGCGCGGCGGTCTCGCTCGCCACCACCCAGCCGCGCTCCAGCCGGCCGAGCACCAACGGGCGGACGCCGTGCGGGTCGCGGGCCGCGTAGAGGGTCGACTCGTCCATGAAGACGAAGCTGAACGCGCCGCGCAGCTGGGGCAGCACCTCCAGGGCGGCCGCCTCGACGGAGAGATCGGGGCGGCCGGCCAGCAGCATGGTGACCAGCGACGTGTCGTTGGTCGAGCCGTCGGAGTCCAGGCCCCGCTCGGCCACCTCGCGCTGAAGCTCGGCGGTGTTGACCAGGTTGCCGTTGTGGGCCAGCGCGATCGTGGTGCCGGCGCTCGTGGCCCGGATGGTCGGCTGGGCGTTCTCCCAGGTCGAACCGCCCGTGGTCGAGTAACGCGCGTGCCCGATCGCGACGTGCCCGCGCAGGCTGGCCAGGGTCGGCTCGTCGAAGACCTGGGCGACCAGGCCGAGGTCCTTGTAGACCACCACGCCGGAACCGTCGCTCACCGCGATGCCCGCGGCCTCCTGGCCGCGGTGCTGCAGGGCGTAGAGCCCGAAGTAGGTCAGGTTGGCGACCTCCTCCCCGGGCGCCCAGACGCCGAAGACGCCGCACGCGTCCTGGGGGCCGGGTCGCTGGGGGTCAAGGTCGTGGCTCAGCCGGCCATCGCCTCGGGGCACCTGCCGCTCCCTCATGCTGGGGTCTGGACTGGCCTGGCGGAGGTCGGGGGGCAAGCTCCGCACGGTGGGCCGGGGACCGTCGTCGCCTCACAGTGTACGCGAACAGCTGACGATACCGACAGTCACGATCCGCCCGCAGAGCGTGATCGCCCTCCGCCGCTCTCGCCGCAGCTAGAGCGGAAGGTACTCGGACAGGTCCGCCCGGATGCCGGACACCCGTACGCGACCCTCGGTGACGGCCTCCGCCCAGCCGAGGCGGCCGGTGGCCAGCGCCAGCCAGGTCGCCGGGTCCATTTCCACCACGTTCGGGGGCGTTCCGCGGGTGTGTCGCGGCCCCGCCACGCACTGCACGGCACCGTATGGTGGAACCCGCACCTCCACCGATCGGCCGGGGGCGCGCTCCGCCAGGACGGCCAAGAGGGTACGGACCGCCTCCCGGAACACCGGCCGATCGGGCGTACGCCCCTCATCCAGCGCCGTCAACGTTGCCGCGACCGCGGCCGAATAAGTGTGCGGAGAGGACACGACGGGACGATACGACCCGGCAGCATCCCGTTCGACGCTGGCCCTGGGTAGAGATGATCCGGTCAGACAAGGCATAGTTGCCGACGGCGTATTCGTACCGTGAGTGATCACCCCGGCCGGACCGGCTGGCGGGGAGATCAGACCCGGAAGGCGGTGGACGTGTCAACACACCGACGTGCCTGGAAGCAGCGGGCCGGTGTGGTCGTAGCGCTGGTCTTCGGCGCGCTGCTCGCCGTCCCCGCCACACCCGCCCTGGCTGCCAACCCGGACGTTCAGATCACCAACCTGCCGACCGGCACGTTGCAGAGCGGCCAGCAGACCAGGATGACCTTCAGCGTCAAGAACAACAACGACGTTCCGACGGTTTTCAGCGTCAACGTCGGCACCTTCAACGGCCTCAGCTGCCAGGGCGAATGCAGCGTGCCCGCTCGACCGATCCAGCCCGGCCAGACGGAGTCGATCACCGTCACGCTCGTGGCGGACAACATCGCCCAGGGCGACACCAAGTCCGGGCAGGTTCGGGTCAGCGCCAAGGCTGGCGGCGACCAGGCCAGCGATGCTCGCGACATGACCGTTCAAGGTCAGGCCGCGCCGCCCACTCAGCAGCAGACGCAGACTGTGAAGTCGATCTCCGGCAAGGTGGTCGCCGAGGCCAACGGCGACCCGGTGGCGGGTGCCGTGGTCATGCTTCGCGACAGCCAGGGCAAGCAGCGCCAGACCAGCACGGACAGTAGCGGCAACTTCCGGTTCAGCGGCTCGACCTCCGACCCGATCGCACCGGGCCGGATCGACCTGGGCGCCAACAAGGACGGCAAGATCGGCACCAAGTCGTTCAACGCCGCGGCCGGCCAGTCGGTGACCGGGCAGCGGATCAGCGTGCCGGTCAAGGTCGAGGCCAGCCCGAGCGCCACCCCGTCCGCCAGCGAGGAAGCCCTGCCGAGCGAGGAGGCGACCGACGAGGCGACCGACGAGCCGGCCACCGAGGCACCGGCCGCCCAACAGCCGGCCGCCAACGAGGACTCCGGCGGCTTCGGCTCCTGGCTGCTCATCCTGCTCGGCGGCCTCTTCGTCGCCGTCGGGGTTGGCACCATCGTGCTGCTCTACATTCGGCGCAAGAACGAGGACGGCGACGGCGACGGGGACGGCCCGCACGGGCCGACCGGCCCCGGTGGCCCGGCCGGAGCGGCCGGAGCGGCCGGCGCGGTGCCGGGTGCCCGGGGCGCCTACCGTGGCGCGGACGACCAGACCCGGGTTGTCAACGGCATGGGCGCCGGGGCGGCACCGACCATGGTCGGTGGCACCTCGCTGAGCGACGCGCCGACCATGATGCACCGCCCGGTCGTCGACGACGTGCCGCCGGACCCGTACGGTGCGCCGCCCGGCCCGGCCTACGGCACCGGTGCCGGTCAGGCCGGCTGGGCCGGCAACGGCTACGGCGACGAGGCTCCCGGCCAGGGCGGATACGGCGGCGACAACGGCTACGGCGCCGCCCCGTCCTCGGGCGGCGGTTACGGCACCGCCCCGTCCTCCGGCGGCGGCTACGGCAGCCGGGACTACGGCGCCGGCGCCGCCGGCTACCCGCCCGCCCAGGGCGGCGGCTACGGCAGCGAGCGCTACGACGAGCCCACCGGCCGCTACACCGGCGACAGCACCCAGTACGCCCCGCCGGCCGATCCGTACCCGACCAGCACCTACCAGCCGGAGCAGGGCCGGGGCTACGACCAGCCCGGCCAGGGCCAGTACGGCCGCGGCCCGGAGCAGGCCGGCAACGGCTACGCCTCCGGTGCCGGCTACGGCGCCCCGGCCGGCGGCTACGACAACGGTCCCGCGGGCGGCTACGGCGGCGGCCCGGGCGGTGGCTACGACAGCGCACCGGCCGGTGGCTACGACAGCGGCCAGACCGGCGGCTACGACAGTCGCCAGGCCGGCTACGACGGCGGCCAGCAGGGCGGCTACGACGGTTACGACCAGCGCGGCGGCTACGGTGGCGGCGAGGGTTACGGCCAGCCCCAGCAGGGTGGCTACGGCCAGCCGGGCGGCTACGGCCAGGAGCCGCCGCCGCAGCAGCGCGGCGGTGGCTACGACAACCCGGGCTACGACCAGGGTGGCCGCTACGCCGACCCGGCCGAGGCCGGCCGGGGCCGACCGGACGCCCCGCAGGACCGCGGCGGCCGCCGCCTGGACTGGCTGGACGACTGACCGCCGGGGCACGAGCGCCCCGACACAGCACGACGACAGTGGCCGCCCGGCTGAGCCGGGCGGCCACTTCGCGCAGAGCGGGGCTCGCGAGGTGCTGGCTTTCCCCCGGGTGCCCCGGCTCGCTCAGGTCATCAGGTTCGCAGCCGGCGCGGAACGGCACCGCCGCAGGTGTCGACCAGGAGAGCCGGCCTCAGGCGGGGGCGAAGTAGCCCTGGCGCAGCACCGGCACCACGTCGGAGACGCCGACCTCGACGGCGACGGCCACGTCCTGGGCGAAGCCACCCTCGATGAGTTCCCGGCCGGAGACACAGCCCCGGACCGCCGCCGCCACGTCCGGCGTACTGGCCAGGGCGGCCAGGGCCATGGCCGCCTCCACCGAGAGCCCGCCGGGAACCCCGGACAGGGCGTCCAGCACGCTGGCCGCCCCGAGCTGGTCCTCCACGCCGGGGCGCAGCGAGCCGTCCGGCCAGCGCTCACCGGCGGCCACCACACCGACCGGGGCGTCCGTCGAGCCGTACCCCTCAGCGCGGAGCCAGCGCCCGACGGCGGGCGCGTTGCGCAGGCACGCCGCCACCACCGGCACGCCGGTGGCGCTCGCGGCGGCGCTGATCGCCGAACCGTTCGGCGACGGCAGCACCAGGTCGGCGACGACCGGCGCGGTCCGCAGCGCCGCCGGGGAGAGCGACCACGGGTGTTCCGGGGTCGTCTGCCGGCGGCCGACCGCGGCGACGGCGCCGACCCGGCGGGCGTAGTCGGCGGCCTGCTCGCCCCACGGGAACGGGTGCACCCGCATGCCGCGGCTGACCGCCACCTCCACGGCGGTGGTGAACGAGAGCACGTCCACCACCACCAGGGCGGCGCAGACCCGACCGAGCTCCGCCGCCCCGCTCAGCCCCCAGTCGAACCGGGCGCCGGCGCCAGGTTGGGCGAAGACGGCCAAGGCCAGAGCCTCAGCGCTGATCCGGCGCGGGGTGCTCGTCGGCGTCACCGGTAGCCGTCGCGGAGCCGTCCGGGCCGGGCGCCGCCTCGGGAGCGTCGCCGGCAGCGTCGGACGTGGCGTCGGCGACCTCCGCCGGAGCCTCGTCGCCCGGAGCCTGGTCCGTCGCGGTGCCGTCGGCCGCCGGAGCGTCCGCGACCTCCCCGGGGACGGCCGCCTCGACCTCGGTCTCCGCCGGAGCGGAGCCCGCCCGCGCGATCGGCTCGGCGTCGACCTCGGCCGGGTCGACACCGACCGGCTGCTCGGCGGTGGCCGGCAGGACGGTGGTGGTCCCGGTACGGGTGGCCTCCACCTCGACCCGGGCCGCCTCCGCGCCGCCGAAGAGGCGCGGCAGGGTGGCGGTGTGCGCCTCGCGCAGCTCGTCGAGGCCGATCCGGAACTGGCCGTGCACCTCCAGGGCGCCGCCGGCCGGGTCGGTGACCCCGATGAACTCCCACGGCACCCCGCGCTCGGCACAGAGGGCGGTGAACGCCTTCTCGTGCCCGCGCGGCACCGACACCAGCACGCGGCCGGCGGACTCGCTGAACAGGAAGACGAACGGCATCGAGCCGCCCGCGAAGTGCTCCGGCAGCACCACCCGGGCGCCGACCCCGCGCCGCAGGCTGGACTCGACCAGGCTCTGGGCGAGACCACCGTCGGAGAGGTCGTGCGCGGAGCTGAGGTGCCCGACCCGGGCCGCGTCGGCGAGCAGTTCGGCGAGCTGCCGCTCGCGGGCCAGGTCGACCTGCGGCGGGATGCCGCCCAGGTGCTCGTGGGTCACCCAGGCCCACTCCGAGCCGGAGAGCTCGACGTGCGTCTCGCCGAGCAGGAAGAGCTGGTCGTGGTCGCCGGCCGGCCGCGGCACGAAGCCCATCGGCACCCGGTCCGCCACGTTGTCCAGCACGCCCAGCACGCCGACCACCGGGGTCGGGTGGATGGCCGCCGCGCCGGTCTGGTTGTAGAAGCTGACGTTGCCGCCGGTCACCGGGATGCCCAGCTCCAGGCAGCCGTCCGCCAGGCCGCGGACGGCCTCGGCGAACTGCCACATCACGCCGGGGTCCTCCGGCGAGCCGAAGTTCAGGCAGTTGGTCACGGCGATCGGCTTCGCGCCGGTCACCGCCACGTTCCGGTACGCCTCGGCCAGCGCGAGCTTCGTCCCGTGGTACGGGTCGAGGCGCGCGTACCGGCCGTTGCCGTCGACGGAGAGGGCCACGCCGAGGCCGGTCCGCTCGTCGATCCGGATCACGCCGGAGTCCTCCGGCTGGGCGAGCACGGTGTTGCCCAGCACGTACCGGTCGTACTGCTCGGTGACCCAGGTCTTGTCGGCCAGGTTCGGCGACGCGATCATGCGGAGCAGGGTCTCCCGGAGCGCCTCCGGGTCGCTCGGCCGGGGCAGCGTCTCGGCCCGGTCGGCCTGGAGCAGGATCAGGTCGGCCGGCTCACGCATCGGGCGGGCGTAGACCGGCCCGTCGTCGACCAGCGAGCCCGGCGGCACGTCCACGACCATCTGGTCGCGCCAGGTGATCAGCAGCCGGCCCGGCTGGCCGTCCGGCGACGGCGGGGTGACCTCGCCGATCGCGGTGGCGAGCACGCCCCACTTCTCGGCGGTCTTGAGCACCGCCTCCAGCTTGTCCGGCGCGACCACCAGCAGCATCCGCTCCTGGGACTCGCTGGCCAGGATCTCGTGCGGCTCCATCGAGGGCTCCCGCAGCGGCACCCGCTCCAGCCAGACCCGCATCCCGGTGCCGGCCGCGGCGGCCGTCTCGGTGAGCGCGCAGGTCAGGCCGGCGCCGCCGAGGTCCTGGATGCCGACGACCAGCTCGGCGTCGTACAGCTCGAGGCACGCCTCGATGAGCAGCTTCTCGGTGAACGGGTCACCCACCTGCACGGCCGGGCGGCGCTGCTCGCTGCCCTCGTCGAAGGTGGCGCTGGCCAGCACCGACACGCCGCCGATGCCGTCCCGGCCGGTCTTGGCGCCCATCAGCACCACGACGTTGCCGGGGCCGGCGGCCTCCTTCTTCTGCAGCCGGTCGACCGGCAGCACGCCGAGGCAGAGCGCGTTGACCAGCGGGTTGCCCTGGTAGCAGGGGTCGAAGACCACCTCGCCGCCGATGTTGGGCAGGCCGAGGCAGTTGCCGTAGCCGCCGACCCCGGCCACCACGCCGGGCAGCACGCGGGCGGTGTCCGGGTGGTCGGCCGCGCCGAAGCGCAGCGGGTCCATCACGGCGACCGGGCGGGCACCCATGGCCAGGATGTCCCGGACGATGCCGCCGACGCCGGTAGCCGCGCCCTGGTAGGGCTCGACGAAGCTCGGGTGGTTGTGCGACTCGACCTTGAAGGTCACCGCCAGCTCGTCGGAGACCTGGACCACGCCGGCGTTCTCGCCGATGCCGGCCAGCAGCCGGTCGCTCGGCGGCGCCTTCTCACCGAACTGGCGCAGGTGCACCTTGCTCGACTTGTAGGAGCAGTGCTCGCTCCACATGATCGAGTACATGGCCAGCTCGGCCTGGGTGGGCCGGCGGCCGAGGATGTGCCGGATCCGGTCGTACTCGTCGTCGCGGAGGCCCAGCTCGGCGTACGGCTGGAGCTCTTCGGGGGTGCCGGCGGCCCGGGGCACGGTGTCCACGCCGAGGGCCCAGTCCTCGGCCGGGCCGGCCTGGGGCACCACGCCCGGCGTCTCCCGCAGGGCCGGGTCCGGATGGGTGGTCATGACCTCTCCTCGCTGCGCTCGCCGCCGTGGCGGCGGGTGAGCCGACCGATGATCCCGCCGCGTACGGCCACCGAGCCGATCTTCGTTCGCGACTGCGGGGCTCGCAGACCCGGCTCGCTCCTCACGCTCACGCCGGGGCCCCCACCAGGTGCTTGAGCACCGAGGTGAAGAAGCCGAGGCCGTCCAGGGAGGGGCCGGTGAGCGCCTCCACCGCGTGCTCGGGGTGCGGCATGATGCCGACCACGTTGCCGGCCTCGTTGGTGATCGCGGCGATGTCGCGCTGCGATCCGTTGGGGTTGCCGCCGACGTACCGGGCGACGACGCGGCCCTCGGCCTCCAGCCGGTCCAGCGTCGACGGGTCGGCGACGTAGCAACCCTCGCCGTTCTTGACCGGGATGAGCACCTCCTGGCCGGGCTGGAACGCGTTGGTCCAGGCGGTGTCGACGGCCTCGATCCGGAGGACCTGGTCGCGGTTGCGGAAGTGCAGGTGCTGGTTGCGGGTGAGCGCGCCGGGCAGCAGGTGGGCTTCGCAGAGGATCTGGAAGCCGTTGCAGACGCCGAGCACCGGCAGTCCGCCGCGGGCGGCGTCGACGATCGTCCCCATCACCGGGGCGAACCGGGCGATCGCGCCACAGCGCAGGTAGTCGCCGTAGGAGAAGCCGCCGGGCAGGACGACGGCGTCCACGCCGTGCAGGTCCGGGTCGCCGTGCCAGAGCCGGACCGGTTCGGCGCCGGCGATCCGGACGGCCCGGGCCGCGTCCCCGTCGTCGAGCGAGCCGGGGAACGTCACCACACCGACCCGGGCGGTCACGAGCGCGCGTCCGCGGTCTCGTCGGCCTCGACCAGGTGGACGGTGAAGTCCTCGATGACCGGGTTGGCGAGCAGCTTGTCGGCGATCTCCCGGGCCCGGTCCAGGTCCGGTTCACCGGTGAACTCGATCTCGATCCGCCTGCCGATCCGGACCGAGGCGACGTCGCTGACGCCGAGCCGGGGCAGCGCGTTTGCGACGGCCTGGCCCTGAGGATCGAGGATCTCGGGCTTGAGCATGACGTCGACGACGACGCGAGGCACGGGGCACTCCTGACTGTGTACGCAGTTGGGTGCCGGCCCACAACGGGCGAGCGCAGCCAGCCTACCTGGCAGATACCGTCCCGCCCGAACCGGCCGGGGCCGGGTCAGGCAGTGATCGGCGTGACCGGCCGCCCGGACGGAAGGCCGATGCACGTTCGTTGCGGCGTCGATACGAATTTGTTGCCGGGCGCGGCTGCCGGCTCGCGGCGACAGGCCCCTCACCAGGCATTTCGCCGCACGCCCCCGGCGGCGGGACCGGTTTCCGACAGACGGCCGGCCCGTCCCGCCCCAGCCGTCCGACCGATCCGCCGATTTCAATCGAGCCCTTGTGACGAACATCAGCCGACCCTTAGCATTCATCGCCAAGCGTCGATGAGTTCATCGACCGGCCCGCCGGGTCCACCCCGCCCCGGCCGGGTCACCCCCTGCCCGGCGACCCCCGGGCGTCCGCCCGCAGAAGGAGTCCCCGACATGCGCCTCCGTCCCCTGCTCGCCGTGCTGACCACCGCCCTCGCCGGCGTGCTCGCCACCGCCTCCGGCGCCGCCGCCGCACCGGCCGGCCCGCAGCCGATCATCGGTGGCAGCACCGTCTCGTCCGCCCCGTGGGCCGCCGCCGTGTTCAGCAACGGCTCGTTCACCTGCTCCGGCAGCGTCATCGCGTCCCAGTGGGTGCTCACCGCCCGGCACTGCGTCAGCGGCTCGATGTCGGTCCGGGTCGGCAGCGTCTACTACGCCTCCGGCGGGGTCACCCGCACCGTGAGCGCCTCCTACACCCGCTACGACCTGGCCCTGCTCCGCCTCTCCAGCGCGGTCAGCACCTCCGCCGTGACGCTGGCCAGCAGCAACCCGCCGGTCGGCTCCACCAACTCGATCTACGGCTGGGGCATGACCTGCTACAGCGGCTGCGGCGCGTCTCCCCAGCTCAAGACCGCCAACGTGCAGGTGACCAGCACCAGCGCCACCGACGCCTACGGCGGCCAGGCGATCCGCAGCACCCGGATCAACGGCAACGCCTGGCGGGGCGACTCGGGCGGCCCGCAGTTCTACAACGGCCGGCAGGTCGGCGTCGCCTCCACCGCCGACGGCTCCAGCATCCAGAACTACGGCAGTGTCGCGTACAACCGGTCCTGGATCACCTCGGTGGCCGGTGTCTGACGGTTAGCGCCGGTGCGGCGCGGATGGGCCGGTGGCACCCCGACCGTCCGCGCCGCGCCGTTTTGCAGCATCCGGTCAGTTGAACACGGCTCACGAACCGGCCGCCCGGCGGCTGACAGCATCGGAACCGTGCTGGTCGTGACGACGGATCAACTGCCTGGCTACGAGATCCGCCAGATCCTCGGCGAAGTGGTCTCCTCGATGGCGCGGACCCGCAACCCGTACCGCGAGGGGGTCAAGAACCTGCGCGGTGGCGCCTACGACCCGATGGCGCCGGACAACCTCACCCGCTGGCGTACCGACTCGGTGGCCCGGCTCGGCGAGGAGGCCCTGCGGCTCGGCGCGAACGCGGTGATCGGCATGCGCTTCGACAGCCGCGACTGCGGCGAGATGTGGATGGAGATCTGCGCGTACGGGACGGCGGTGATCGCCGTACCCAAGACGCCCGACGTCATGCCGGCGGACCAGCCGATGATCGCGGCCGAGACCGCCCACGACGCGGAGATCGCCTCCGCCCCCGGCGGCATCGCCGAACCGGCCAGCGCCCCCAACCTCCGAACCGCCGGCGAAACACCCACCCCCGGCTCGTGAGCCGGTCAGAGGATGGGGGGCGGGGAGTAGGCGGCGGCTTCGGGGTGAGCTTCCACGATCCTGGTGATGCGGGCGGTGACCCGGTCGACCTGGGCTCCGGCGGCGCCCACGAAGGCGTTGCGGTCGGCGACCAGGGCGTCGATCTCGGCCCGGGTCAGGCCGAGTCGGCCGTCGGCGGCGAGGCGGTCGAAGAGGTCGTTCTCGGCGGCGCCCTTCTCCCGCATGGCCAGCGCCACGGCGACCGCGTGCTCCTTGATCACCTCGTGCGCGACCTCCCGGCCGACGCCCCGGCGGACCGCCGCGACCAGGATCTTGGTGGTGGCCAGGAAGGGCAGGAAGCGCTCCAGCTCCCGGTTGATCACCGCCGGGTACGGGCCGAACTCGTCGAGCACGGTGAGGAACGTCTGGAACAGCCCGTCGGCGGCGAAGAAGGCGTCCGGCAGGGCCACCCGGCGGACCACCGAGCAGGAGACGTCACCCTCGTTCCACTGGTCGCCGGCCAGCTCGCCGACCATCGACAGGTAGCCCCGGATGATCACCGCGAAGCCGTTCACCCGCTCCGACGAGCGGGTGTTCATCTTGTGCGGCATCGCGCTGGAGCCCACCTGGCCCGGCTTGAAGCCCTCGGTGACCAACTCCTGGCCGACCATCAGCCGGATCGTGGTGGCCAGCGACGACGGCGCGGCGGCGACCTGGGCCAGCGCGGAGAGCACGTCGAAGTCCAGCGAACGCGGGTAGACCTGGCCGACGCTGTCCAGCACCCGCGCGAAGCCCAGGTGCCCGGCGACCCGGCGCTCCAACTCGGCCACCTTGTCGGCGTCGCCGTCGAAGAGGTCGAGCTGGTCGGCGGCGGTGCCCACCGGCCCCTTGACGCCGCGCAGCGGGTAGCGGTCGATCAGGTCCGTCAGCCGCTCGTACGCGATCAGCAGTTCCTCGGCGGCGGAGGCGAAGCGCTTTCCCAGCGTGGTGGCCTGCGCGGCGACGTTGTGCGACCGGCCGGTCATCACCAGGCCCGAGTATTCGTGGGCGTGCCAGGCCAGCCGGGCCAGGGTGGCGACCATCCGGTCCCGGATCAGCTCCAACGAGGCCCGGATCTGGAGCTGCTCGACGTTCTCGGTGAGGTCCCGGGAGGTCATCCCCTTGTGCACGTGCTCGTGCCCGGCGAGCGCGCTGAACTCCTCGATCCGGGCCTTCACGTCGTGCCGGGTGACCCGCTCGCGCTCGGCGATCGAGGCCAGGTCCACGTCGTCGACCACCCGCTCGTACGCCTCGACCACCCCGTCCGGCACCGGCACGCCGAGGTCCCGCTGGGCCCTCAGCACGGCGAGCCAGAGCCGCCGCTCCATGCGTACCTTCTCCTCCGGCGACCAGAGGGCGACCAGCTCGGGCGAGGCGTACCGGTTGGCGAGCACGTTCGGGATCGTCACGGGGCCATTCTTTCGTACCCGCAGACCAGCGCTCCGGTCGCCCCGAGCCCGGCCGTGATCAGGGCGGGGCGGGACGGCCGGTGAGGGCATGGTAGAGCCCGGCGCAGGCGTCCTCCTCGGTGTCGAAGCGCTGGCGGACGTCGTGCACCCCGCGCTCGTAGAGGCCGATCTCCCAGCCACCGCCCGGGGCGTGGCGGAGGAACCAGAAATCGGCAGGGACCGGCACGTGCTCGTGCACGCCTTCCAGCTCGAAGGTGTCGGGCGACAGTCCCGCAGCCAGCAGGGCCCCGCGTACCTGATGCCGGTCCATGCCCACCTTCCGCCCGTTGGAGCCGATGATGGACGGGCTCTCACCATGAATGCGGGCTTTGTCCCTTCGGCCACCTGATCGGGGCATCTCGGCGACCTCGAAATCCGGCGTCCGTTATGCCGGCCGGGACAGCGGGACACCTGCCGATGGGCAAAGATCATCCTCGGCTCTCCCTGGGCCCCCTCCCTCCTCGAACCGAGGATCCACATGCGCAAACCTCTCTTCGCCGGGCTCACCGCGGCCGCGTTGACCGGCGGCTCACTCCTGGCCTTCGCCGGCGCGGCACAGGCCGCGGACAGGGCGACCCTCTTCGTCCGACCGGCGGCCACCTACTGCTCCGACACCGGGCCCGGCACCTACGAGCAGCCGTTCTGCTCGATCGGCGCCGCCGCGTCCGTCGTCTCGGCCGGGCAGACCGTCGAGCTCAGCGGCGGCGTCTACCGGGAGCACGTCACCGTCACCCGGTCCGGCACGCCGGATGCGCCCATCGTCTTCCGGGGCAGTTCCTCCAGCTCGCAGCTGATCGGCCCGGCGGGCGGAATCACCATCGACGGCCAGCACGACATCAGGATCGAACGGATCCAGGTCCCCGGTGCGGCCGACGGTCCCGCACTCGACATCCGCAACGCCACCCGCGTCACGGTCGAGGGCGGCGGCTACTCCCTGACGAGCGGTGTGACCGGGACGGTCGTGCGCCTCTCCGGTGTCACCGACTCGGTCCTGAGCAACTTCTTCGTCTCCGGCAGTTCGCTGACCACCGGCATGTTGCTGGACGACACCACGTCCGGCGTACGCCTGTCGGCGGTAGGTGTCATCGGCAACCCGAACGACCCCGTCGAGCAGAGCGTCGGGATCCGGATCGAGGGCTCCGACAACACGATCGTCGGCGGTTCCTTCCAGCGCTTCACCGGAGCCGCCGTCAGTGTCGCGCCGAGTGCGCGCGGGACGACGGTGGTGAACAACGAGATCGGCGAAGGGCTCGGCTACGGCGTCCACAACGCGGGCGCCGCCGGCACGGCGATCACCAACAACACCATCACGGATCGCTGCCGCGGCGGCGTCCGCGTCGACGGCGGCTCCACCGGCGTCTCGGTGCAGAACAACCGGCTCGTCAAGAGTCGCGATCACAGCTGCCCGTCACCGCCCGGGCACGGCGTGCAGATCGCCGTCGAGGGCAGCGCCACCGCCGACACGGTGGTCGACTACAACCTCGCCGACCTCTACCTGTCCGGCTCCTCGGCGATCTATTCCTGGAACGGCACCCGGATGGGCCTGGCGGCCTTCCGGACCGCCTCCGGGCAGGCCGCCCACGACCTCGACACCCCGGGCCCGACGGGCGGATACGACTCGGCGAACTCGGCCGCTCCGGGCTTCCCGGCGACCGACCGCAACGGCACCGCCCGGGTGGACGACCCGGCGGTCCCCGACACCGGCGCCGGGCCGCTGCCCTACGCCGACCGGGGGGCGGTCGAGACCGTCCGCGGCCCGGACAGCCGGTTCGCCCTCACGCCGGACCTCGACACCGGCTCGGTCACCGTCGACGCCTCCGCCACCGTGCCGGGGGTCGCGCCCATCGCCACCTACCGGTTCGACTTCGGCGACGGCACGGTCGTCACCCAGGCCACGCCGGTCGCCACCCACCGGTACGCCACCCGGAACACGTACAGCGTCTCCGTCCTTGCCACCGGCACGGACGGCCGCAAGGACGACACCACCCACCCGGTGAGCGTGCTGCCCCGCACCGGCACCGTGGGCCTGCTCACCACGTCCGCCCTCCGGTACGTCGCCCCGATGGCCAACGTGCCGTGGTCCGCGCTCGGCGCGGACCGGCCGGATCTCGGCCCGACCGCCCGGCTCGACCTGGTCGATGCCGGCGACGGCAAGGTGGCCCTGTTCCTGCGTTCGGCCGGCCGGTACGTCACCGCCGACACGGCCGGGGCGGCGCTGACCTACCAAAGCGTGGTGGTCGGTGACACCGAGCGGTTCACCCTGGTCCGCAACGCGGATGGCACAGTCAGCCTGAAGTCGGTCGCCAGCGGCAGGTACGTGACCGCGACCGCGAACGCGACCACGCCGCTGATCGCCAACGGCACGACCGTCGGCACCGACCAGAAGTTCTACCGGGTTGACGTCGCCAACGCGGGACGCACCCTGAAGGCGGGCGCCAACGGCCGCTTCGTCACCGCCGACAGCGGCAGTGTCAAGCCGCTGATCGCCAGCGGCACCGGCGCCGGCACCGCACAGCGCTTCGACGTGCTCGACCTCGGCGGCAGCAAGGTGGCGCTCCTGGCCTGGGCCAACCGGCTGATCGTCTCCGCGGACGGCGCCGGCGCCAAGCCGCTGATCGCCAACCGCACCAGCGCCGGAGCCTGGGAGAAGTTCACCCTGGTCCGCAACACCGACGGCACGGTCAGCCTCAAGGCGGCGGTCAACAGCCGCTACGTCACCGCGGACAGCGGCGGCGCCAAGCCCCTGATCGCCAACCGCACCGCCATCGGCCCCTGGGAGAAGTTCACCCTCGGCAGCTGAGCGCACGACGACCGACGCCCGCCCGGCTGCGACAACCGGGCGGGCGTCGCCGTTCCTGCCGAGATCAGCGCTCCGGGATCGCCGGCACGCCCAACTGAGAATCGCTGCCCGAAACGCCGACCGGGGCAGCGGGGACACATCCCGATGAGTGAAGATCAAGCCCCCGGCCCCTCCGGGTTCCCTTTCCTCCTCGACCGAGGACGCACATGCGCAATTCCTCCGTCGCCGGGCTCACCGCACTCGCGCTGACCGGCGGTTCCCTGCTGACCTTCGCCACCCCGGCCCGGGCCGCCGACGCGACGGTCCTTTACGTCCGCCAGACGTCGACCGCCTGCTCCGACACCGGTCCTGGCACCGCGGCACAGCCGTTCTGCTCAATCAGCGCCGCCGCGGCTCTCGCCTCCGCCGGTCAAACAGTCGACGTGAGTGGCACGTACCGTGAACGCGTCACCATCGGCGCCTCTGGCACGCCCGAGGCGCCGATCGTGTTCCGGAGTTCCGCCAACACCATCGCCGTCCTGACCGGTCCGACCGCCGGATTCACCATCGACGGGCAGCACGACATCACGATCCGGAACCTCAAGGTCATCGGAGCGACGGACCTCCCCGCCCTCGATGTCCGCAACGCCTCGGACATCACCGTCGAAGGCGGCGGCTTCAGCATGGCGGACAACACCGCGATCACCGCCGTGCGGTTCTCCGGAGTCCACCGGTCCTCCATCACCCGCTCCTTCGTCTCTGCCCGGCCGCTCGCCGCCGGAGTGCTGCTGGACGGCACCACGTCAGGCGTGCGGCTGGAGTCAATGTCGATCACGGACGCCCCCGCGGCGACCCCGGTCGACCAGAGCGCCGGCATCCGGATCGAAGGCCCCGACAACACGGTCGTCAACAACGTCGTCAGGGGCTTCACCGGAGCTGCCATCGCCGTTCAGCCCGGTGCCAGCGGAACGACGGTGGTGAACAACGAGATCAACGGAGGCGCCGGTCACGGCATTCACAACCACGGTGCCAGCGGCACGGCGATCACCAACAACACGGTGCGGGACCGCTGCCTCGACGGCATCAGGGTCGACGGCGACTCCACCGCGGTCTCCGTGCAGAACAACCTCCTCGTCATGAATGGGCCCTTCGGGCAGACCGACTGCACGTCGCCTGGCGGCCCCGGCGTGGAGATCGCCGTGCAGGACGGCGCCGTCACCGACACGCTTGTCGACTACAACAACGCCAACCACTACAACCCCGGGTCCTCGACGATCTACGCGTGGAACGGCAGCCGGATGAGCCTGGCCGCCTTCCAGGCCGCCTCCCGCCAGGCCACCCACGACCTGGACACTCCCGGGCCGAGAGCAGGTTATGACTCGGCCAATTCCGCCGCTCCCGGGTTCTCGATGACCGACCGGGTCGGCACCGCCCGGATCGACGACCCGGCGGTGGCGAACACCGGCGTCGGTCCGCTGCCGTACGCGGATCGCGGCGCCCTGGAGACCATCCGCAGTCCGCAGGCTCGAATGACCGTCAAACTGGATCTCGACACGGGCACGGTCACGGTCGACGCCTCCACGTCGGAACCGGGCGTCGCGCCCATCGCCTCCTACCGGTTCAGCTTCGGTGACGGCACGGCCGCCACCCAGGACACCCCGGTGATCACGCATCGCTACACGACCCGGGGCGACTACACCGTGAGTGTCGATGTCGCCGGCACCGACGGACGGATGAACTCGACCGGGCAGATGGTGAGCGTCCTCCCCCGGACCGGCACCATCGGCCTGCTCACCCTTTCCGCGCTCCGGTACGTGGCTCCCATGGCCGCCGTGCCCTGGCCATCGCTCGGGGCGGACCGCTCCACGCTCGACGCGGGCGGCCAGTTCGACCTCGTCGACGCCGGTGGGGGGCAGGTGGCGTTGTTCGCACGCGCGAGCGGGCAGTACGTCGCGGCGGACGCTGCCGGTGAGGCGGCGGTGAGCTACCAGGGCCAGGCTGTCCTCACCAACCATCGGTTCACCCTGACTCGCAACGCCGACGGCACCATCAGCCTGAGATCGCAGTCCAGCGGCAGATTCGTGACCGCAACGCCGAACGCGAGCACCCCGCTGATCGCCAACGGTCAGAGCATCGGCATCGAGCAGAAGTTCTACCGGGTCAACGTCACCGATGCCGGCCGCTCGTTCAAGGCCGGCGCGAACGGCAAGTACGTCACCGCCGAGAACGCCGGCGCCAAGCCGCTGATCGCGACCCGGACCGCGGTCGGCCCCTGGGAGCGGTTCGACCTGGTCGACCTCGGCAACGGGCAGATCGGCGTGTTCGCCCATGCGAACAACCGCTTCGTCTGCGCGGACAACAGCGGCGTCAACCCGCTGATCGCCAACCGGCTCAGCGCCGGCGCCTGGGAGAAGTTCACCCTGGTCCGCAACACCGACGGCACGGTCAGCCTCAAGGCGGCGGTCAACAGCCGCTACGTCACCGCGGACAGCGGCGGCGCCAAGCCCCTGATCGCCAACCGCACCGCCATCGGCCCCTGGGAGAAGTTCACCCTCGGCAGCTGACCGCAATGCAGGACGCCCGCCCGGATCCATCGACCCGGGCGGGCGTCGGCGTCAGCGCTCCAGGATCGCGGTCACGCCCTGCCCGCCGGCCGCGCAGATGGAGATGAGCCCACGCCCGCTCCCCTTCTGGTCGAGCAGCTTGGCGAGGGTGGCCACGATCCGGCCGCCGGTGGCCGCGAACGGGTGCCCGGCGGCCAGCGACGAGCCGTTCACGTTGAGCCTGTCCCGGTCGATCGACCCGAGCGGCGCGTCGAGGCCGAGCCGCTCCTTGCAGAACTCCGGCGACTCCCAGGCGGCCAGCGTGGCCAGCACCTGCGAGGCGAACGCCTCGTGGATCTCGTAGTAGTCGAAGTCCTGGAGGGTCAGCCCGGCCCGGGTCAGCATCCGGGGCACCGCGTACGCGGGGGCCATGAGCAGCCCCTCGTCGCCGTGCACGAAGTCGACCGCCGCCGTCTCCGACCAGGAGAACCACGCCAGCACGGGCAGGTGGTGCTCGCGCGCCCACTCCTCCGACGCCAGCAGCACGGTCGACGCGCCGTCGGTGAGCGGGGAGGAGTTGCCGGCCGTCATGGTGGCCCGTTCGGCGTCCGGCCCCTTGGCGCCGAAGACCGGCTTGAGCGAGCCGAGCTTCTCCAGGGTGGTGTCCGGGCGGAGGTTCTGGTCGCGGGTGAGCCCCAGGTAGGGGGTCATCAGGTCGTCGAAGAACCCCTTCTCGTACGCGGCGGCGAGCCGCTGGTGCGAGCGGAGCGCCAACTCGTCCTGGGCCTGCCGGTCGACGTTCCAGCGCAGCGCGGTCTTCGCGGCGTGGTCGCCCATCGACAGCCCGGTACGCGGTTCGGCGTTGCGCGGGATCTCCGGCTTGAACGGCTGGAGCGGGCGGAGCTTGGCGGCGATCTTCAGCCGCTCGCCGAGCGTACGGGCGGAGTTGAGCTGGATCAGGGTGCGGCGCAGGTCCTCGTTGACGGCCAGCGGCGCGTCGGAGGTGGTGTCGACGCCGCCGGCGATGCCGACCTCGATCTGCCCGAGCGCGATCTTGTTGGCCACCAGGATGGCGGCCTCCAGCCCGGTGCCGCAGGCCTGCTGGATGTCGTACGCCGGGGTGTGCGGGTCGAGGCGCGAGCCGAGCACGACCTCGCGGGTGAGGTTGAAGTCCCGGGAGTGCTTCAGCACGGCGCCGGCCACCACCTCGCCGACCCGCTGGCCGGCCAGCCCGAACCGGGCGACCAGCCCGTCCAGCGCCGCACCGAGCATGTCCGCGTTGGACGCGTGCGCGTAGCGCGAGTTGGACCGGGCGAAGGGGATGCGGTTGCCGCCGATCACCGCGACCCGCCGGACACTCTGCACGATCGGCCTCCTCGAAGCTGTTGCCCGAACCCTACTCGCCAGTAGGCTACGCCTATGACCGACAGGTACGCGAGCTTCGTCCAAACGGGGGCCGGCCGCACGCTGGTCAAGCGCCTCGGGCTGCCCGACCCGCCCCGCCTGCGCCGGCACACGCCGGGCGACCCGCTGGTTCCCGGGCCGGTCCTGCTCGGCTCGTCGGCCGGCGGTCGGCTCGCCGAGCCGGTGGGCAAGGTCCTGACCGCCGCCGGGGTCGAGCTGGTCGACCCGGCCGCCGCCACCGACCCGACCTCCCGCTTCGCGGCCCTGGTGTACGACGCCAGCGGCATCACCGACTCCACCGGGCTGCGCCAGCTCTACGACTTCTTCCACCCGCAGGCCCGGGCGCTGCTGCCCAGCGGCCGGGTGATCGTGCTGGGCAGCCCGCCGGCCGAGTGCGGCTCGCCCCGCGAGGCGACCGCCCAGCGTGCGCTGGAGGGGCTGACCCGCAGCATCGGCAAGGAGTTCGGCCGGGGCGTGACCGCCCAGCTCGTGTACGTCACGACGGACGGCGACGCCGGCACCCTGGTCAGCCTGGAGTCCACCCTGCGCTTCCTGCTCAGCGGCCGGTCCGCGTACGTCTCGGGTCAGGTCGTCCGGGTCGGCGCCGGAACCGCCACCGCGCCGGCCGACTGGGACCGGCCGCTGGACGGTCAGGTCGTCCTGGTCACCGGGGCGGCCCGGGGCATCGGCGCGGCGCTGGCCCGGGTGCTCGCCCGGGACGGCGCTACCGTCGTCGCGCTGGACATCCCGGCCGCCGGCGACGAGCTGGCCGCGGTCGCCAACGAGGTAGGCGGCAGCGCGGTGCAGCTCGACCTGACCGCGCCGGACGCCCCCGCCCGCCTGGCCGAGCACCTGGCGAGCCGGCGCGGCCGGGTCGACGTGGTGGTGCACAACGCCGGCATCACCCGGGACAAGACGCTGGGCCGGATGGACGCCGACCGCTGGGACTCGGTGATCGACGTGAACCTCTCCAGCCAGGAACGGATCAACGACGTGCTGCTGGAGCGCGACCTCATCCCGGCCGGCGGCCGGATCGTCTCGGTCTCCTCGATCGCCGGCATCGCCGGCAACCGGGGCCAGACCAACTACGCGACCAGCAAGGCCGGCGTGATCGGCCTGGTCGACTCCCTCTCCCCGGTGCTGCGCGAGCGGGGCATCAGCCTCAACGCGGTCGCGCCCGGCTTCATCGAGACCCGGCTGACCGCCCGGATCCCGCTGATGATCCGCGAGGCGGGCCGGCGGATGAACAGCCTGGCCCAGGGCGGCCTGCCGGTGGACGTGGCCGAGACGATCGGCTGGCTGTCCTGGCCGGCGAGCGGCGCGGTCAGCGGCAACGTGGTCCGGGTCTGCGGCCAGAGCCTGCTGGGGGCGTGATGGCGCGGCGGAAGCAGCGGCCGGAGGAGCCGGCCGAGGAGCTGTCGGTGCACGAACTGATCGAGGGCCCCACCCAGGACCTCACCTCGGCCCGCGCGGCGCTCGCGGCGCGCGGCGCCCCGCAGCCGTCGGTCGAGGCTACCCAGGACCTGTCCGCGCTGGCCGAGGACCGCACGCAGGACCTGTCCGCGCTGGCCCACGACCGCACCCAGGACCTGTCCGCGCTGGCCGAGAAGCACACCCAGGACGCGCCGGCCGACGACCGCACCCGGGACCTGTCCGGCGCCGCCGCGGCGGTCACGGCGGGCGGTGGGGCCACCCTGACCGCACCGGAGCGCGCCGGGCCGGGCGGTCGCCTGCGCATCGACCTGCCCCGGCTGCCCGCG
>NZ_MUYZ01000289.1:0-8819 GCF_003013775.1 Micromonospora sp. MH33 | reverse complement strand
GAGGCCCGGCTGGCCGAGCTGACCGTACGGCTGGCCGCCGCCGAGGCCGACCGCGACGCCGCCCAGCGGCGGGCCGGTCAGCTCGCCGACCAGGTGAGTGACCTGGCCAGCGCCCTGGCCCGGCTCGGCGCCCGGGCCGGCTGACACCACCGGCCGGCCGCCGGCCACGGGCTGGGACGGGGCAGCGGGAGGTGGCGGCCGGCGAGGATGATCAGGGCGTGGGAAAGACGTACGAGCGCATCGACGGCCGGCTGCGGACCTTCATCGAGGCGCAGCCGATGTTCTTCACGGCCACCGCCCCGCTGGCCGGCGACGGCACCATCAACCTCTCCCCCAAGGGCCTGCGCGGGTCCTTCGCGGTGCTCGACGAGCTGACCGTCGCCTACCTGGACTTCGCCGGCAGCAACGCCGAGACCGTCGCCCACCTGCGGGAGAACGGCCGCATCACGCTGATGTGGTGCGCCTTCACCGGCCCGCCGAACATCGTCCGGGTGCACGGGCGGGGCGAGCCGGTGTTCCGCGACGATCCGCGCTGGCCGGGGCTGCTGGGCCACTTCCCCGACATCGACCCGGGCCCGCACGGCCTGCGGGCGATCGTCGTGGTCCACGCCGGGCTGATCCGCGACACCTGCGGCTACGCGGTGCCGCTGATGACCTACGAGGCCGACCGCGACCTGCACGGGCGGCGGTTCGCCCGGGAGGACGACGCCTCGCTGAGCGCGTACTTCGCCGGCAAGGAACACGTGGCCACCAGCATCGACGGGCTGCCCGGCCTGCCGCTGCCGCTGCCGCCGACGCCCGCGCGGTGACGTGACGCCGGTCAGTGGATGCCGGCCATCAGCCCCCGGATCTGCCGGGTGAACATCACCGCGGCCAGCCCCAGCACCACCGAGGCCAGGCCGAAGGTCAGGAAGTACGTCGGCTCGGACCAGCTCTCGGCCAGCCGGGCCACCTGGCCACCGATCGCGTCGCCGACGGCGGTGGCGAGGAACCACAGGCCCAGCATCTGGCTGGCGTACTTGACCGGGGCGAGTTTCGTGGTGGCCGACAGGCCCACCGGGCTCAGCGACAGCTCACCGGCGACCTGGATGGCGTACACGGCGACCAGCCACCACGGCGAGACCAGGTCGCCGCCGACGGCGGCCTGCGCGGCGGCGGCCATCAGCACGAACGACAGGCCGTTGAGCACCAGGCCGACGGCGAACTTCATCGGCGTGGACACCCGGTGCCCGAGCCGGAGCCAAAGCCAGGCGGCCAGCGGCGCGCCGATGATGATCAGGATCGGGTTCACCGACTGCAGCCAGGACGCCGGGAAGGTGAAGCCGGCCACGTTCCGGTCGGTCCGGTCCGCGGCGAAGATGTTCGGTACCGACCCGGCCTGGTCGTAGATCAGCCAGAACGCGGCGGCGAAGACGAACAGCCACAGGTACGCCTTCATCCGGCTGCGCTCGGTGCCGCTGATCTCCCGGTCGGTCAGGATCCGCACGAAGTACGCGATGGTGACCAGCACGGTGACCAGGGTGAGCAGGTTGACCACGGTGTTGACGGTGAACAGCCCGATCAGGGCGAGTACGGCCAGCACCACGAGCACCAGCACGGTGACCACGGCGATGCGGGTCAGCGCCCGCCGCCGGTCCGCGCCGAGCAGCGGGTCGGCCGGCCGGGCGCCGGCGTCACCGAGGTTGCGGCGGCCGAGCACGTACTGGAGCACGCCGAAGGTCATGCCGATCGCGGCCGCGCCGAAGCCCAGATGCCAGTTGATCTTCTCGCCGAGGACGCCGGTGATCAGCGGGGCGATGAACGCGCCCAGGTTGATGCCCATGTAGAAGATCGAGAACCCGGCGTCGCGGCGCGGGGAGTCCCGGTCGTAGAGGTCGCCGACCATGGTCGAGATGTTGGGCTTGAGCAGGCCGGTGCCGAGCACGATCAGCACCATGCCGGCGAACACGCTCCACCGGGCCGGGACGGCCATCACGTAGTGCCCGGCGGCGATCACCACGCCGCCCCACAGCACGCTGCGCCGCGCGCCGATCAGCCGGTCGGCCACCCAGCCGCCGGGCAGCGCCATCAGGTACACCATCGCGTTGTAGGTGCCGTAGACGGCGTTGGCCGTGGACTCCCCGATGTCCAACCCCTCGTCGGCGACCGACGCGGTCAGGTACAGCACCAGGATGGCCCGCATGCCGTAGAAGCTGAACCGCTCCCACATCTCGGTGAGGAACAGCGTCGACAGCGCCCGGGGGTGACCGAAGAAGGTCTTCCCGCCGGGGGGCCGGGCCTCGACCGGCGCGTCATTGGTCATCGTCACCTCCGCACACCTGGGGGCGGCTAACATCCCCGTTGGAAGGCGAAACACTCCACCGATTCGGCCCGGCCGGGGGCGACCCCGCCGGGCAGCTGTCATGACCGGCTACCCTTGAGAACCCCGACCCCGCGCCGGGCCCTCGGCGTGGCCGGGAATGGGGCGGCGGTGACGGGCCGTTACACCTGAAGACCAGCACCACGAACGAGGGGAAGTCGATCATGGGCGAGCGTATGCTGCGCGGTAGCCGGCTGGGCGCAGTCAGCTATGAATCCGACCGCAACACGGAGCTCGCGCCGCGTCAGACCCGCGAGTACCTCTGCGCGAAGGGGCACCAGTTCGAGGTGCCGTTCGCCGTCGACGCCGAGGTCCCGACGACCTGGGAGTGCAAGTTCGACGGCAGCGTCGCCCGCCTGGTCGACGGCAGCGAGCCCGAGCAGAAGAAGGCCAAGCCGCCGCGTACCCACTGGGACATGCTGCTGGAGCGGCGCTCGATCGCCGAGCTGGAGGACATCCTCGCCGAGCGGCTCCAGGAGGTCCGCACCCGCCGCGGTCGCGCCTGAGCACCGTAACGACCGAAACGCCCCCGGGGATCACCCCGGGGGCGTTTCGTCATGTCTGTCCCGCCATCACGACCGGCCGGGCTCGATGATCTCCCCCTCGATGGCCCGGCCGGGCTCGACGACCGGCTGCGGCTGCTGCTCGGGAGTCGGCGCGGTCTGCGGCGCGCCCCGCCGCACCCGCACCCGGCGCGGCCCGAACAGGTCACCGGCGACCATCGACGACACCCGGCGCTCGGTGGCCCGGCGCACCCCGGCGCGGGCCAGCCGCCGCACCGGCGGCACCAGCAACAGCAGCCCCACCGCGCCGCTGACCAGGCCGGGCAGCGCCAGCAGCAGCGCCCCCACCAGGCCCACGAGGCCGTCGGTGACCTGCTGCCCCGGCGGCTGCCGGGACTCCACGGCGGCCCGGAAGCCGCGCCAGGCCCGCATGCCCTCCCGGCGCAGCAGCACCAGGCCAGCAGCGAGGCCGCGAACACCAGCAGCACCGCGAACCCGAACCCGACGCCCCGGCCCACCAGGACGAACACGGTCAGCTCCAACAGCGCGAGCAGCAGCAGAGCCGGTGGTACGTACTTCAGTCCTCGGCGCATCTCACCTCATCCGCCCGGGGGTGTCATCACGCCCCTCCAGCATGACACGCCCGCGCTCACGGCCACCGGGCCAGCGCGTCGGGCCGGCGCGCCGCGGCCCGCCGGTCCCGCAGTCCCCAGGTGGTGATCCGCCACAGCGCCTCGGCCACGATAAGCGGGCTCATCTTGCTGTCGCCGTGCTCCCGCTCGGCGAAGGTGATCGGCACCTCGACCATGCGCACCCCGGCGCGGTGCGCCAGCCGGGACAGCTCCACCTGGAACGCGTACCCCTGGGAGCGCACCGAGGCCAGGTCGATGGCGTCCAGCGCGGCCGCGCGGTACACCCGGTAGCCGCCGGTGGCGTCGGAGATCGGCACGCCCAGCGCCAGCCGCGCGTACAGGTTCCCGGCCCGGGACAGCAGCAGCCGCCGCAGCGGCCAGTTCAGCACCCGCGCCCCGCGGGTCCACCGGGAGCCGATCACCACGTCGGC
The DNA here is from genome assembly GCF_003013775.1 of Micromonospora sp. MH33. Taxonomy (NCBI): domain Bacteria; kingdom Bacillati; phylum Actinomycetota; class Actinomycetes; order Micromonosporales; family Micromonosporaceae; genus Micromonospora; species Micromonospora sp. MH33. Next base: position 4,894 of record NZ_MUYZ01000289.1, on the reverse strand, counting down.
GTCGCGGGCGGCGTCCAGCAGCGCCGGCAGGTCCTCCGGGGCGTGCGAGCCGTCGGCGTCCATCTCCACCACGGCGTCGTAGCCGCGCTGGCGCGCCCAGGCGAAACCGGCCAGGTAGGCCGCGCCCAGCCCGTCCTTGCCGGGACGGTGCAGCACGTGCACCTGCGGGTCGGCGCCGGCCAGCCGGTCGGCGATGGCGCCGGTGCCGTCGGGGCTGTTGTCGTCGGCGACGAGGACGTCCACCCCCGGCGCGGCCTCCCGCACCCGGGCGACGATCCGGTCGACGTTGTCGGCCTCGTTGTAGGTGGGAATGACCACGAGGACCCGTCCCACCCCGGGATGGCCGACCGTACGCCTGTCGGCTACCAAGCCCACCGTGTACCGCCTCCCCGCTCGTCGTCCTAGCCCGGGTCGACCTCCCGGCGGCGGCGCAGCACGCCCGCGCCGGCCAGGGCCGCGACGGCGAGCGCCGCGAGGGCCACCTCCGGCCACACCCCCGCCGTGGTGGCCGGGGTACGCCCGTCGCCGAGTCGCATCTGTCGCACCACCACCGCGGCGGTGTTGAACCCAGTGGCCCCGTCTACCCGCCCGTCGGGGGAAACGAACCCGGACACCCCGACCGTGGAGGCCATCAGCGCGGCGCGACCGTGCTCGACGGCGCGCAGCCGGACCATGGCCAGCTGCTGGCGGGCCTCGGCCACGTCGAAGGTGGCGTTGTTGGTCTGCACCACCAGCAGCTGCGCGCCGCCGGTGACGGTGTCGCGGACGATGCCGTCGTAGGCGACCTCGAAGCAGATCACGTCCCCGAGGGTGGCCACGCCGGTGTCCAGCACGCCGGGGGCGCTGCCGGGGACGAAGTCGGAGCGAACCCGGTCGACCTCGGCGCTGACCATCCGGGCGATCGAGCGCAGCGGCACGTACTCGGCGAACGGCACGGGGTGCCGCTTGGTGTAGAGCTGGTCCAGGTCGGCGCCGCTGCCGGGGCGCCACAGCAGGCCGGCGTTGCGGACCTGACCGGCGCCGGGGCCGAGCAGCACCGCCCCGACCAGGATCGGCGCCCCGATCGCGTCGGCGGCCTGGGTGATCCGCTCGCCGGCGCCGGGATTGCGCAGCGGGTCGATGTCGCTGGAGTTCTCCGGCCACACCACCAGGTCGGGGCGGCGTTGTGTGCCCGCGGCGACCTGTTCGGCCAGTTTCAGGGTGGCGTCGACGTGGTTGTTCAGCACCGCCTGCCGTTGGGCGTTGAAGTCCAGCCCGAGGCGGGGCACGTTGCCCTGGACGATGGCGACGGTGACGGTGTCGCCGCCGCCGCGTACCCCGGCTGGCACGGCGGGGCCGGCCGCGAGCACCGCGGCGAGGGCGGCGGCCAGCCCGGCCACCGGCCGCCACAGCCCGGCGGGGCGGCGCCAGTCGCGCCAGGCGAGGGAGAGCAGGATCCCGCCGGCCAGCGCGACGGCGAAGGTGACCAGCGGGGCACCGCCGAGCGCGGCCAGCCGCAGCAGCGGGGAGGTGTCCTGGCTGAACGCCAGCCGCCCCCACGGGAACCCGCCGAACGGGGTGCGGTCGCGCAGCGCCTCCTGGCCCACCCACAGCACCCCGGTGACCAGCGGCCAGGCCGCGCGGTGCCGGTCGACCAGCGGGGACACCCAGGCGGTGGCGGCGCCGAGCAGCGCCAGGTAGCCGGCTTGCAGCAGGGACAGCAGCAGCCACGGCAGGTAGCCGGTGTGCAGGTTGGTCCACTCCAGCAGCGGCGCGAACAGCGCCACCCCGGCGAGGAAGCCCAGCCCGGCGCCGGCGCGCAGCCGCCGCCGGTGCGCCGCGGCGGCGAGCAGCGCCACACCGACCGGGGCGAGGGGCCACAGCCCGTACGGGGGGAAGGCGACCAGCAGCGCCAGACCGCCCAGCAGGGCCGCCGGGACGGCCAGTTTCAGCGGCAGGAGACGCCCGCCGTCGCCCGGGCGTGCCCCGTCGGTGGCACGCGCGTCTTCCCGGTCCAGCGTCGTCACCGGCACCTCACCACGATCACGGGCCGAAGGCTACCCGGCGGGGACGCCCGTCGGCCCGTCCGGGCAGGGTCACTGCGGCAGCCGGGTGACCGGCAGGTCGTCGTCGCCGCAGCGCCGCCCGGTCCTTCGGGTCGGCGGCGGCGTCCGTCTCAGCGGCGGCGACCGCGCTCACCCCGCCGGGGATCACCTCGTGCGGGGTCTCCCCCACGGCATGACCGGTGGCACCGCCCTGGCGGGGTCGGGCGGGAACGAAAATCGGGGCGCGGCTCGCGCCGCGCCCCGATGCTCCCAGGCCCTTCCCGGCCGGTGGGGCGAGGGTGATCGGCGCCGACCTTCGGACCGACCCGACGTGGACTGGCTGCCCCCGCCTGGCCGTTGTCTACTGGCCGTTCCTCTCACCCTGCCCGTACACCGGTAACCGCGGCCGGTTCGCGCCGCCCCGCCGACCCCCGCCCGCTGGACCTGGCCGCCGCAACCTTCCGGTCGCTCGGCCAGCGGACGAAGGGACGAAGCGAACAGCAGCCGCTTCCCGTGGTAGGACTCAAAGACGGTACGGCGTGCACCCCCGCCGCTGTCAACCCACCCGGGCCTGTCGTGTGTTGCGACACGGCGTGTCGCGTCGGCGCGTCTCGATGCGAACGCCCGTTTCCCGACGGTCAGCCCGGCCCGTCCCAGTCGTCCTCGGTGATGTCGGCGCGGGCGGCTGGTCCCGCTCGGTGACCAGGTAGCTCCCCATTCCGCGCCGGCAGGGAGTCCCTGGTGAGGGGCGTACTGGCGGTACAGGCCCCGGTCTCCTGTCCCTGACCCACCGGGCGGGGACCGGGACCTGGTCGCGAGCAGGTTCGGCAATCAGTTGGCGGGCCTGCCGAACCAGCGGGAGAGGTGCTCGTCCAGGTCCTGCTGATCGTCGCCGATCCAGGCGACGTGGCCGTCGGGGCGTAGCAGGACGCACGGAACATCCAGTGCGGCAGCGGGGTCCGCGAGGTAGTCGACCCGGTCTGACCAGCCGCCGACGGTCAGGCGTTCGGTGCGGTCCAGCAGCAGGCCGCGGCCGCGATGCAGCAGGCCGTAGAGGCGGCCCTGTTTCACGTCGATGTCGGGAAGGCGGCGGCCGAGCAGGTCGGGGCCTTCGCCGAAGTCGTAGCGGATGCCGATCCCGGTGATCTTCTCGATCAGGTAGCGGTTCACCTCGTCGAAGTCCATCAGTTCGGTGAGCAGCCTGCGCACGGCCTGCGGGCCCGGTTCGGTGGAGTGCAGTTCCATCTGGGCGCGCGTGTTGTCCAGGACGTCCCCGGCGACCGGGTGACGTTCGGCCTGGTAGGTGTCCAGCAGTGTTTCCGGCGCCCAGCCGCGGATCTGCGCGGCCAGTTTCCACCCGAGGTTGACGGCGTCCTGAACGCCCAGGTTGAGGCCCTGTCCGCCGGTGGGTGGATGGATGTGTGCCGCATCGCCGGCCAGCAGCACCCGCCCGACCCGATACCGTTCGGCCAGCCGGGTGGCATCCCCGAAGCGGGACAACCAGCGCGGGGAGTGCACACCGAAATCGGTTCCGGCGATGGCGCGCAGCTGTTGTTGGAAATCCTCGAGGGTGGGCGGTTCCGCGCGATCGCTGACTCCCGCGGCGGGGACCACGACGCTGTATGCCCCACCGCCTGCGGGCCGGAGCCAGAATCGCTTGTTGGTCTCGCCGATTTCGGTCACCTTGGCGACGATCTCCTCCTGCGGCACACCCACTCTCATCTCGCCCATCAGCGTCTCGGTCCGGGAGGGCTCGCCGGGGAAGCCGACGCCGAGCAGTTTGCGCACCGTACTGCGCCCGCCGTCACAGCCGACGAGGTAGCGCGAACGCAGCTGTTCGCCGTCGGCCAGCTCGACGGTCACACCGTCGTCGTCCTGCTCGAAATCGGCCACCTCGCAACCGCGCCGGACCTGCGCGCCCAGCTGGATCGCATGCTCTTCGAGCAGGCGTTCGATGACCGGCTGCGGGATGCCCAGCAGGTAGGCGTGCGCGGAATCCAGGCCCTGGGGCGCGGGTTTGTCGATGGCGGCGAAGAACCCACCGGCCGGACGCTGTCTTGCGTGTTCGCGAATGCGATCCAGCAGTCCGCGCATTGCCATGAGCTCGATACTGCGAATATGCAGGCCGACGATGCGGACGAACGACTTGGGCTCGGTTTCCTTCTCCAGGACGAGTACCCGCACGTCGTGCAGCCGCAGTTCGGCGGCCAGCATCGCGCCGGTCGGGCCGCACCCGGCAATGATCACGTCGAACATGAGGGGTGCCCGGTCAGCGCCGGAGGCCGGCGACCGGAGTCCGGGGACGTCGCCCACGGTGAAGTCGCGCTGGGCCGAATCGTTCGGCGACGGCTCGGCGGTGAACTGCGGAGAGTCCATAGGTGTTGCCTTTCGGGAGTGCCACGTTGTCGAGGCGCTCCTGGCGACACCTACGTCAATCGCCCGACCGTGACGGGTAGGGGGAGCACCCACATCGATACAGCGTTCATGGGTCTCACCTCCTGGGGCGGTGTCACGGTCGACTGCAAGTTACAAGCCCGAGCAGCACCCCGTCCAATCCTTTGCCGACCGGCCGTGCGGTTGCGGGGCGAATCCGGGCACTCGACGAGCGCGAGGCCCACGCCGCGCACGGTCGACCGCATGGAGCCTCCTGGGCAGCCTCACCGGAAGCGGACGCCGGTGGCCGGAAGCTCCCCGCCGTACAGTGCTCAACCCCCGGCCAGGTGCCGGCGCAGCAGCGCGGCCGCCGCGCCGGGGTGGTCGGCGGCGAGCAGCCCACCGGCGGCCAGGACGTAGTCGACGTCGACGACGGCGCGGGCGGCGCGGGGCAGCGGCCACCCGCCGGCGTGGTCGCCCAGCACGGCGGCCAGCAC
>NZ_MUYZ01000288.1:0-8859 GCF_003013775.1 Micromonospora sp. MH33 | reverse complement strand
CGAAGCTCGGCCGGTCCAGGGAGGCCCGCTCCAGGAACGGCTCGGCGCGCGACCGCTCCCCGTCGGCCGGTTCGGCGGGATCCGGGTCGGTCGCCAGGACGGCCGGGTCCACCAGCACGGCCGGGGCGGGCACCACCACCGGGGTAGGCTCCGCGGGCGCGGCGACCGGACGTGGCGCCACCTGCGGGTACTCGGCCGTCTCCACGCCGCCCGCGGCGGCCGCCATGACCGCCGCGGCGGCCAGGTCGGCGACCCGCTTGGCCTCCCGCTGCACCCGGGCCCGGGTCTCCTTGGCGTGCTGCTCGGCCAGGTCCGCCGCCCGGCGCGCCTCGTCCAGCCGCTTGGTCTCGGCGGCCAGGTCGCGGCGTACGTCGACCAGTTGCTCCTCCAGCGCTGCGCCCTGCTGCTCGATCGTGCCGATCTCCCGGCGGGTGCGCTCGAGCTGCTCGTCAACCGTCTCCAGCTCGGCCTGGAGCTGGGTGAGGGCCTCCTGCCGCTGCTGGATCTCCTGCTGCACCGTGGCGAGCTGCTCCTGGTGCGCCGCCGTCTCCTCGTCGGCCCGCTCGCGGACCTCGGTGGCGTACTGCTGGGCCTCGGCGACCAGGGCGGCGATGTCCCGTTCGGCGGCGCTGGCCCGGTCGGCCAGTTCCTGCTCGGCGGCGGCCCGCCGCTCGTCCAGCTCGCGGGCCATGGTGGCCTGCCACTGGGCCAGCTCCTGCTGGGCCTTGCTCCGGTTGGCCTGCACCTCCTGCTGGATCTGGGTACGCGCCGCCTTCACCAGCGCCTCCGACGCCGAGCGCGCCTGCTCGACCTGCTGGGTGCTCTGCTCGGCGATCCGCTTCGCCTCCTGCTGGGCCCGGTCGTGGGCGGCCTGCCCCTCGGTGCGCAGCTTCTCCGTCAGCTCCCGGATCTCGGTCAGCTCCGCCTGCGCGGCGGTCCGCCGCTCCTCGTCCGCCTTCTCCTGCTCGGCCCGGCGGGTGGACAGCTCCTCGGCCAGCTCGCGCCGCTCCCGCTCCGCCTCCTCGCGCGCGGTGGCCAGCACCTTCTCCGCCTGCGCCTGCAGGTCGGCGGCGCGCTTGGTGGCCGCCTCGGTGATCTGCCCGGCCTGCCTCTCGGCCAGGTCGAGAATCTGGTCGACCATCGGGCCGAGGTCGCGGAAGGACGCCCGGTCCACCTGCGTCGGGCGCTGGCGCAGCTCGGCGGCCTCGGTCTGCGCCCGCTGCGCCTGCGCGGTCAGCTCCCGGACCTGCGCGTACGCCCGGTCCCGGTCGGCCGTCAAGGCGGTCAGCTCGCCGTCCATCTGCTCGACGTACCGGTCCACCTGGCGTTTGTCGTAGCCACGCAGCGCCGGGTCGAACCTCGGTCGCGCGGACACGTCGTCGTGGGGTGCGAACGGTTCCTCGCCGTTGGACATGCGCCATCCTCCGTCGGTTCGCCAGCGCCAGGCCGGCGGATGACCGCCCCGCAGGGCATGATGAGGCGCAACGGTACCGCCGTCGGCGCGCGGGTTCCGCCCCGCCCCGCCGCAGACCGCGAAGTGCGGGTTCCCGGCGGTCAGCCGGATGGTGAAGACCTCGGCGTCCCGGTGCAGCGCCACGTGGTCGCAGGGCTGGTGGCTGATCCACAGCCGCACCCGCACCGGCGGCACACCGTGCCGCAGCGCGTTGCTCACCACCTCGCTGACCGACACGACCAGGTCGTCGCCACCCACATCGGCCCGGCGGGGTCGCGCCGGGCCGGGCAGGCGTCAGGCGAGCTGGAGGTTCCGCCAGGCGGTCGACTCCAGCGGCGGGTCGCCCAGCTCGAACTCGGCCCAGTTGTTCCAGTAGGCGACCGCGTCCACGTCGTCCTGCTGGCGCAGCCAGGTCACGTGGTCCCGGATGGCCTGGGCCCGGCCCGCGCCGGTGGTGTCGGCCGTGGTGCGGCTCAGCCCGTACTCGGGCACCAGCAGCCGGATTCCCGGGTACGCGGCGCGCACCTTGCCGAACGCCACCCCGAACATCCGCGACGCCGGCCAGTACGTCGCGGTGTCCCGGGAGTAGCAGTCCACGCCGTAGTGGGTCATGCCCGGGTAGCCCCAGTCGGCCGGGTTGCCGCGTCCCTCGTCCAGCCAGTAGCGGGTGACGATCGGGCCGTGTCCGAGGACCCACCGGCGGTTCCGGTGGGCGGCGACGATCTGCGCCACCCGGGTCGCGGTGGTCCGGTACGTCGCCGGCGTCACGTCGCCCATGGGTTCGTGGTACCAGGTCAGGTAGACCGGCCGGCTCAGCCCGTCCAGCCAGCCGCTCAACTGCTCGACGTCGTCCTTCCACGACACGTGCATGACAGCCGACGGGGCGTCGACGAACTTGCCGGCGTTCAGCGGCGGCAGCTCCGGCAGGGCGTCCGCGTCGCCGCCGTCGGTGCCGAAGTCGCGCATGTAGCGGATGCCCGGGTACTCCACCACCGCCCGCTGGGTCCGTGCCCCCTTCTCGGCGCTCATGCCGACCAGCAGCGGCACGGCCAGGGTGGTGGTGGCGGTGCCGGTCCGGCCGGCGCCGTCCCGGGCCGTCGCGGTCAGCGTGACCGTGCCCCGGCCGGCCAGCACGGTCACCGTGAAGCGGGTCGGGTCGGTGGGGTTCGGCGTGACGGTCACCCCGGGCGCGGTGCTGCCGAGCTGGACGGTCAGGGGCACGCTCAGGTCCACCCGGACCGGACTGTCCCAGGCGGCGCCGGTGGGGTCGCTGACCCGGCCGGAGAGGGTCAGCAGCCGCGAGTCGGGATGGTAGGCGTCCACCCGGACGGTGGTGGACTGCCCGGGCAGCAGGACGGTCGATTCGGCGGTGACGGAACGGATGACGGGTGCGGCCATGGGATGCCTCCTCGAGGCGTGCTCGTGGCGCTCCGGCCGCACGTCCTCGGGTGGCCAGGACGGCCTTGACCTGCGCTTTTACCAGCTTGCGTCGGTTCGGCGGCATCGCCATCACCGCCAGCAGATGGCGAAAAACCCGGTCCGCCGGACGCCGGGAGCACCGTCCGCGACCCCTGCCCCAAGCCCGACCACCCGACCTTCTTCGTGGATTCGGACCGCGCTGACCGCGCGGGTGGTCGGTACGGAGGGTCAGGCGAGCGGGTGGGAGATATCCCGGGCGTGGTCGGTGACGGCCGCGCCGACCACGGTGGCGGTCAGCGGCAGCACCTCCAGGCAGCGGCGCACCGCCGCGGCCATCAGCGTGTTCGGCACCCGCATGGAGAGCGTGCAGTGCGGCACCCAGCGGCCCGGCTGGTAGTGCTCCACCAGGCCGATGCCGGCCCGGGCCAGCCGCTCGTGCACCGCGCCGTGGTGGGCCAGCAACTCCGGCGTGGGGGCCGGACCGAGCCAGAGCACCCGCCCGACGAACTGCCCGACGTGCTGGAACTCCAGCCGCAGCGGGGCGGCCACCACCATCCCGGCGAGCGCCCCGGCGACCCGGTGCGGGTCGAGCCGCGGTGCGACCGCCAGCGACACGTGCGGCCGGTGTCGCTGCTCCAGCAGCGACCGCATGCTCTGCACGCCCTCGGCCTCCAACGCGTCCCAGAGCACCCGGATCCGCCGGGTGGCGTCGGTGTCGAGATACAGCTCCAGCGCCGCGACCACGCGATCACCCTAAGGGGGTGAGGTTTGCCGGCCAGCCAGGGCGGTACTGCCCGGGTGGCACCGACGGCGGAGGAGCGTGGGACCCGTGGACGTGAACGAGCTGCTGACCGAGGCGTACGGCCGGCTGCCAGACCTGGTGGCCGGGGCACTCGATGGGCTCAGCCCCGAACAGCTGCGGCAGGCCCCGGCCGCCGGGGCGAACCCGGTGGGCTGGCTGGTCTGGCACCTGAGCCGGCTCCAGGACCACCACGTCGCGGACGTGCTGGGGGAGGAGCAGCTGTGGGTCACGGGCGACTGGGCGGGGCGGTGCGGGCTGACCGCCGACCCGGACGACACCGGCTTCGGGCACGGCCCCGGGCAGATCGCCGGCGTGCGGCCGGAGGACGGCGGGGTGCTGCTCGACTACCACCGGGCGGTGGTCGACCGGACCATGGCGTACCTGCGCGGGCTGAGCCCGGGGGACCTGGACCGGGTGGTCGACGAGAACTGGGACCCGCCGGTCACCCTCGGCGTACGGCTGATGAGCGTGCTGGACGACGACCTCCAGCACGTCGGCCAGGCCGCGTACGTGCGCGGGCTCATCCAGCGGGGCTGACCGCCGCCCGGGCCCGGCCCAGCGCGGCGTGCCCGAGCAGGTGGAACGCCTGCGCCTCCGGGGAGGTGCCCGGTCGGGCGAAGTCCGGCGCGCCGCTGACCCCGGTCACCCGCCCGTGGTGGTCGACCCGCCGGCCCGCCGCCGCCAGCAGCTCCGCCCCGGTGCCCAGCCAGGACGCCGGCAGCCAGCCGTCGGCCACCCCGGTCAGCGCCGCGTACCCGAGCAGCTGGGCGGTGTTCGCCTCGTGGAACGAGTCCGGGTCGTCGAGCACGTCGGGGGAAGAGCCCGTCGTCGGCCCGGTACGCCAGGCAGGCGTCCAGCACCGTGCGGGCGTGCCCGGCCAGCTCGGCGCGGAGCCCGGCCGGCCAGTCCGGCGCGAGCCGCAGCGCCCGGGCGATCCCGGCGACCACCCAGCCGTTGCCGGTGCCCCACGGCTGCGGCCGGTCCGGCTCACCCCGGTCCTCGTTCCAGCGGGCCGAGTAGAGGCCGTGCGGCCCGGGGCGCCCGGGTGACCAGCCAGTCGAGCTGCGCGTCCAGCGCGGCGGTGAAGCGTGGATCCCCGTCGGTCGTGGCCGCGTACCGGACCACCTCGCCGCAGGCGGCGCCGTTGACCGCGCCGGCCTCGCCGGACACGTCGCCGAGCCGCCCGTCCGGATGCTGCCGGGTCACCGCCGCGTCGGCGACCAGCACGGCCAGCTCACCGAGCCCGAGGTCGAGCAGGGCGTGCCCGGTCACCCCCTGCTCCCAGGACTGGCGCTGCATGGCCAGCAGCGCGGCAAGCACCTGGTCGGTCGTGGCGTTCCCGGTCATCCCCATTGCTCCGGACTACCCGACTTCCGCCCCGCGCACCAGCTCTGCTCTCACCCGAAGGAGGTGAGTTGGACTCACCCGGCCGGCGGGGACGCTGCGGGAGCGGGCGGAGCCGCCCGGCGGTGAGCCGCGACGACGGACACGGGGAGGGACCGATGAGCGCCTCGGCCGCGGAGTACCTGGACCGGGAGGTCGCCGGCCGGCACCCCGACCTGCCGGAGACCACCGCCGGCACGATGCGGCTGGACCTGCAGGACGGGGCGCGGACCGATCACTGGTATCTGACCATCGACCACCAGAAGGTACGGGTGTCCCGCCTGGCCGACGAGGCCGACCTGGTGGTCCGCGCCCACCGGGAGGTGTTCGACCGGATCGTCGCCGGCCGGCTGCACCCGGCCGCGGCGCTGCTGCGCAACGACCTCACCGCGCAGGGCGACCTGCGGCTGCTGCTGTCGCTGCGCCGGATCTTCCCGGGTCCGCCCGACGCCCGGCATCCCCGCGAGGTGGCCGGCGCCGGAAGCCGGGTGGGGGCGCGATGAAGCAGGAGCTGGTGAACATCCGCGCCGGCAACGCTTTCGTGCTCAGCGACGGGCAGGGCGACATGGAGGTCGAGCCGTACGCCCCGATCGGCCTTTTCTCGTTCGACACCCGCTTCCTGTCCCGCTGGGTGCTCACCGTCGACGGGGAGCGGCTGCACGCCCTGTCCCGGGACGAGCTGGCCTACTTCGAGACCCGGTTCGTGCTGGTCCCCGGTGCCGCCAGCCACTACGTGGACGCCGACGTCTCGGTGATCCGGCACCGGTCCATCAACGAGAGCTTCAACGAGCGGATCACCGTGCTCAACCACTCGGCCGAGCCCGCCGAGTTCACCGTGCGGATGGAGATCGGCAGCGACTTCGCCGACACCGCGGAGATCCTCCGCCCCGCGGAGCGCCGGCCGGAGGTCGTCGCCGACCCGGTCCACCGGCAGCTGCGGATCTGCTACGGGCGGGGCCGGTTCGCCCGGGAGACCCTGGTCTCCAGCACCGCGCCCGTCGAGGTCGGCCAGCGGGGGATGACCTTCCGGATCAGGGTCGACCCGGACGGGGAGTGGCACACCGACCTGCACGTCGGCATGATCATCCACGGCGCCGGGGGACGCGACCTGCGGAGCAGCCTGGAGTCCCACCGCCAGCACGTCCGACACGACATGCGCGAGGACCTCGCCCGCTGGTTCGACCACGCGCCGCAGCTCATCGCCGAACGGGAACCCCTGATGTCGGCGTACCGGCAGGCGCTGACCGACCTGGCCTCGCTGCGCTACACGCCGCTGTCGTACAACGACCGGGTGCCGGTGGGTGGGCTGCCCTGGGCCATGGCGTTGTACGGCCGGGACGCCCTCGTCACCTGCCTGGCGACGCTGCCGTTCACCCCGGAGCTGACCCCGGCGACCCTGCGCCTGCTCGCCCTGCTCCAGGGCGGCCGGCTCGACGACTACCACGACGAGGAGCCCGGGAAGATCCTGGCCGAGCTGCGGTACGGCGAGCAGGCCGCCTTCGGCGAGCAGCCCACGGCGTTCTACTACGGCGCGGCCGACACCACACCGCTGTTCGTGATCCTGCTCGACGAGTACGAGCGCTGGACCGGCGACACCGACCTGGTCCGGCAGTTGCGCCACCCGGCCCGGATGGCCCTGGACTGGCTCGACGAGTACGGCGACTCCACCGGCGACGGCTACCTGCGCTACCAGCCGCGCAACACCGTCAACGGGTTGGCCAACCAGACCTGGCGCAACTCCCCGGGGGCCATCGTGGACCGGCACGCCGTCGAGCCGCCGTACCCCCGGGCGACCTGCGAGTTGCAGGGGTACGCGTACGACGCGAAGGTCCGGGGCGCCCGGCTGGCCCGGGAGATCTGGGGCGAGCCCGGGTACGCCGACCGGCTGGAGGCCGAGGCCGCGCGGCTGCGCGAGCGGTTCGACCGGGACTTCTGGCTGCCGCACCGGGGCTACTACGCGCTGGCCCTCACCCCGGACGGGCAGCCGGTGGACGCGCTCACCTCCCACCTCGGCCACCTGCTGTGGAGCGGCATCGTCGAGCCGGAGCGGGCCGACGCGGTCGCCGCCCACCTGTCCAGCCCCGAACTCTTCACCGGCTGGGGGGTGCGCACGTACGCCACCGGGCAGCGGCCCTACAACCCGGTCGGCGCGCACCTCGGCGCGGTCTGGCCGTCGGACAACGCGCTCGTCGCGGCGGGCCTGCGCCGCTACGGGTACGACGCCGAGGCGGCCCAGGTCGTGGCCGGCATCTTCGCCGTGGCGGAGACGCTCGGCGGTTCGGTGCCGGAGGTGATCGCCGGCTACCCGCGCGACCTCACGAAGTACCCGGTCCAGCTACCGGCGGCCGGCCGGCCGCAGTCGTGGGCGTCCGGCGGCCTGCTGATGCTGCTCGCCACCATGCTCGGGCTGCGTCCGTGCGGGGAGAACCTGCTGGTGAACCCGTGCGTCCCCGACGGATACGGCCGGATCGAGCTGCTGGACGTGCCGGGGCGCTGGGGGCGGGCCGACTCCTACGGCCGCGACCGCACCAAGGCCCGGCGGGTGCGGGTCGGCGGCCCGGCCGGTGAGCGGCGCACCACCGGGTGACCGGGCGCCGCCGCCGGTCAGCGTGGCCCGGCGGCGCTCTGCTCCGGCGTGCCGGCGGGGGCCGGAGCCGGCTCCACCGGCACGGCGCGGGCCCGCCCGGCCAGTCCCCGGTCGACGCCGACGAGGAGGAGCCCGAGCAGCCAGAACGCGACGGCGAAGAAGAGCGCGCTGAGGCCCACGCCGCCGTAGCCGAGCTGCCCTGCGTCGAGGAACGGGTACGGGTAGCGGTGCACGACCAGCCCCCGCACCAGCGCGAACCCGAGGTACGCCAGCGGGAACGCCAGCCACCAGGCGGCGTACCGCGGGCGCAGCCGGCCACGGCGGTCGAACAGCGCCCAGTCGGCGATCGCGAGCAGCGGCACCACGGTGTGCAGGAACTGGTTGCCCCACCACTCGCCTGGCTCCCGGTGCGGCTGGGCCATGGCGAACGGGCTGGCCGGGTTGGCGAGCACCAGGTGGTAGACCGTGCCCGTGATGGTGATGTAGAGGGTCACGGCGCCCTTGAGTGCGCTCGGCGGCTCCGGGCGGCCCTGCCAGGCCCGCCAGGCGGCGTAGCCGGCGAAGGCGCCGACCGCCACGTTGCTCTGGATGGTGAAGTACGGCAGCAGGCCGGTCACCGTGGCCGGGCCCAGTGCGGTGAGCACGATGCCGGCCACCACGCCGAGCACGACCGCCAGCCGGAAGAGGATCGCCAGTCGGCGACGCCGCGGAGTCACCGGGGCAAGCTACCAGCCGGTGCGGTGCCGGTCACCGGCCCGAGCGGCGGGCGGCCCGGGCAACTCTGCCCGGATCCCGCGCGGGGCTGGTCGGCCCGGGGAGGGGGAGCGAGTCGGGCTTCTGCGCCGGCGGGTTGCCCGGGTCGGTGGTCGGGGCGAAACCGGCCGTCGGGCTGCTGGGCGCGGGTTCCGGCCGACCGATGACCGGGCTGGTGGGCTGCGCTCCGGTCCGACGCGTCGGGTCGGCGCTCGGCTGAGGTGGAGTCGGGTGGGCGCCGGATGCGGTCGGCTTGTCCTGCCCGTGGAGCAGCCGGTCACAGTAGCCCGGGACCTTCTCCCGGCCGCCGGCGGCCGAGACCAGGTCGGCGAAGGGAGGGGTCTCCAGGGCCCGGCCCCGGTCCGCGCCGTTCTTCGCCCGGTAGGCGCTGCAGAGCCCGGCCAGGGCGGACGGGCTGCCCGGCCGGCCGGTCGGGGCGGGGGCCGGGGTGGTCGGGTGGCT
>NZ_MUYZ01000287.1:0-8867 GCF_003013775.1 Micromonospora sp. MH33 | reverse complement strand
GCCCCGCCGGTTGCCGGCCGTCGCCCGGGCCGGCGGCGCCGTCGCGGCCCAGCTCGCCGGCCGGGTACGCCTGCTCCGGCCGGCGCCGCGCTGAGAGCGGGTGGCAGGCCCACCCGGGGTACGGCAGGATCAGCCTCATGGATCTCGGACTCGCCGACCGGGTGTACGTGCTGACCGGCGCCTCGGACGGCCTCGGCTTCGCCACCGCCGAGCAGCTCGTCGCGGACGGCGCCCGCGTGGTGATCTCGTCCCGCGCCCCCGAGCGGGTGGCCGCCGCCGTCGAGGCGCTCGGCGGCCCGGAGCGGGCGATCGGGCTGACCGCCGACCTCACCGACCCGGGCACCCCGGGGCGTCTGGTCGCGGCGGCGCGCGAGCAGTTCGGCCGGCTCGACGGGGCGCTGATCTCGGTGGGCGGCCCGCCCCGGGGCACCGCCGCCCAGATCACCGACGAGCAGTGGCGCGAGTCCTTCGAGACGGTCTTCCTGGGCAGCGTCCGCACCGCGCGCACGGTGGCCGCCGCGCTCACCGGTGGCGGCGCGATCGGGCTGGTGCTCTCCACCTCGGTGCGCGGCCCGCTGCCCGGGCTGGGCATCTCCAACGGCCTGCGCCCCGGCCTGGCCGGGGTGGCCAAGGACCTGGCCGACGAGTACGGCCCGCGCGGCGTACGGGTGGTCAGCCTGCTGCCGGGGCGGATCATGACCGCCCGGAACCGGGAACTCCTGGCCGCCGCCGGCGACCCGGAGCGGGCCCGGGCCGAGGCGGAGGCGTCGATCCCGCTGGGCCGGATCGGTGACCCTGCCGAGTTCGGCCGGGTGGCCGCCTTCCTGCTCTCCCCCGCCGCCGGCTACGTCACCGGGGTGACCGTGCCGGTCGACGGCGGCGCGCTGCGCGGCCTGTGACGGCGAGCCGGTGAACGGGCGACGCCGGCCCGGGGACGCCCGGCACGGGGCGGCCGCGCCGGACGCCACGCGGCCCGAGACGGCCGTGCCGGGCTCGGCGGCGGTCAGGCGCCGGTATCCCCGGCCGACGAAGGAGCAGCTCGCGGCGGCGGCCGACACGCTGCTGCCGGACGTGATCGCGCCCGGGCTGGACGTGCTCTTCGTCGGGATCAACCCCGGCCTGTGGTCGGCGGCCACCGGCTGGCACTTCGCCCGCCCGGGCAACCGGTTCTGGCCGGCGCTGCACCGGGGCGGCTTCACCCCGCGCCAGCTGCACCCCAGCGAGCAGGACGAGCTGCCCGGGCTCGGGTTGGGCATCACCAACATGGTGGCCCGGGCCAGCGCCCGCGCCGACGAGCTGACCGCCGAGGAACTGGTCGAGGGCGCGCGGGAGCTGACCGTCAAGGTGGCGCGGTACCGGCCGCGCTGGGTGGCGGTGGTCGGGGTGACCGCGTACCGGATCGGATTCGCCCGGCCGAAGGCCGGCTTCGGGCCGCAGCCGGAACCGCTCGCGGCGGCCCGGCTGTGGGTGCTGCCCAACCCGAGCGGGCTGAACGCGCACTTCACCCCGGAGACGCTCGGCGCGGCCTTCGGCGAGCTGCGCGCCGCGGTCGCCGGTCAGCGGCCGGGAGGCAGCGCCTCCCGCGCCGCGGCCGACTAGTTGGCCGCGGCCGGGGGCAGCGCCTCCTGGGCCACGTAGGTGCCGACCGGCACGGTGGTGACCACCGGCTTCGGCTGCTCGGGCTCGGCGTACGGGGCCGGCGAGTCGGTGACCGCGAACTGGGTGCGGTAGAGCTCGGCGTAGAGGCCACCGACGGCGACCAGCTCGTCGTGCCGGCCGCGCTCGACGATCCGCCCCTCGTCGAGGACGAGGATCTGGTCGGCGTCGCGGACGGTGGAGAGCCGGTGCGCGATCACCAGCGCGGTGCGCCCGGTCAGCGCCACCGACAGCGCCCGCTGCACCGCCGCCTCGCTCTCCGAGTCGAGGTGCGCGGTGGCCTCGTCGAGGATCACGATCGACGGTGCCTTGAGCAGGAGCCGGGCGATGGCGATGCGCTGCTTCTCGCCGCCGGAGAAGCGGTAGCCGCGCTCGCCGACCGTGGTGTCCAGCCCGTCGGGCAGGGCGCGGACCAGGTCGGCGACCTGCGCGCCGGCCAACGCGGCCCAGATCTCGTCGTCGGTGGCGTCCGGCTTGGCGTAGCGCAGGTTCTCCCGGATGGTCTCGTGGAACAGGTGGGAGTCCTGGGTGACCACGCCGATCTCGTCGCGCAGCGAGGCGAGCGTGGCGTCCCGGACGTCCACCCCGCCGACCAGCACCTGGCCGTCGCTCACGTCGTAGATCCGGGAGATCAGCATGGAGAGCGTCGATTTGCCGGCGCCGGAGGGGCCGACCAGGGCCACCATCTGGCCGGGCTCGACGGCGAACGAGACGCCCTTGAGCACCGGCTCGTTGACCGTCCGGTCGAGGGCGGCGACCTCCTCCAGGGAGGCCAGCGAGACCTCGGCGGCGCTCGGGTAGCGGAACCGTACGTCACGGAACTCGACCCGGCCGTTGCCCCGGGGCACCGGCACGGCGTCGGGCTTCTCCTCGATGCCCGGACGCAGGTCGAGCACCTCGAAGACCCGGTCGAAGGAGACCAGCGCGCTCATCACGTCGACCCGGACGTTGGAGAGCGCGGTGAGCGGGCCGTAGAGGCGGGTGAGCAGCAGCGCCAGCTTGACCACGGTGCCCGCGCTGACCGCGCCGGTGACGGCCAGCCAGCCGCCGAGACCGTAGGTGAGCGCCTGGGCGAGGGAGGCCACCAGCAGCATGGCCACGAAGAAGGTACGCGAGTACATGGCGGACTGGATGCCGATGTCGCGGACCCGCTCGGCCCGGCCGGCGAACCGGGCCGCCTCCACCTCGGGCGAGCCGAAGAGCTTCACCAGCAGGGCGCCCGCGACGCCGAACCGCTCGGTCATCGTCGCGTTCATCTTGGCGTCGAGGTTGTAAGACTCGCGGGTGATCTCGGCCAGCCGCCGCCCGACCCGGCGGGCCGGGATGATGAAGATGGGCAGCAGCACCAGCGCCAGCACGGTGATCTGCCAGGACAGAATGAGCATCGCCCCGGCGGTGAGCACGAGCTGGATGACGTTGCTGACCACCCCGGACAGCGTCGAGGTGAACGCCCGCTGGGCGCCCAGCACGTCGTTGTTGAGCCGGCTGACCAGCGCTCCGGTCTGGGTCCGGGTGAAGAACTGCAGCGGCATCCGCTGGACGTGGTCGTAGACCCGGGTCCGCAGGTCGAGGATGATGCCCTCGCCGATCCGGGCCGAATACCACCGCTGGGCCAGCGAGAAGAGCGCGTCGGCCACGGCCAGCGCGGCGATGATCAGGGCGAGCCGGACCACGGTGGCGCCCGCGTCGGAGCGGCCGCCGGCGATCGCGTCGATCACGTCACCGGCGAGCAGCGGGGTGGCCACCCCGATCACCGCGGCGATCACCACGGTGACCAGGAAGACGATGATGTCCCGCCGGTAGGGCTGGGCGAACGCGACGATCCGCTTGGCGGTGCCGCGCGTGAGCTGGTGGGTGGAGATCTCGTCGCGGCTGCGCATCGACCGGAGCATGCTCCAGCCGCCCATGCCGCCACCGGCCATCGGGTTGGACACTCGTCACCTCCGGGTCGTCGGCAGCCGTGGACCGTCGGGGTCAATTCTCCCGACGACTACGACAACCTCGCGAGTAACCCGGATCTTCCCGAACGGTCCTTACTATTCGCCCCGCCCGGCCAGGTCGCGAATCCGCCGGGTCTGCGCCTCCCGCTCGGCCCGCTGCTGCTCGGCGTGGGTCCGCCCGCCGGCCCCGGCGAGCAGCGCCTTGATCTCCACGATCGCGTCCCGGTTGTTGGCCAGCAGGCCCGCGGTCAGATCGCGCACCGCGCCGTCGAGTTCGGCGCCCGGCACGACCAGGGTGGCCAGGCCGATCCGGTCCGCCTCGGCGGCGTCCATCCGCCGGCCGGTGGCGCAGATCTCCAGCGCGCGGGAGTAGCCGACCAGTTCGGCGAGGCGCTTGGTGCCGGCCAGGTCGGGGACCAGGCCGAGGGTCACCTCGGCCATGGAGAGCTTGGCGTCCTCGGCGAGCACCCGCAGGTCGCAGGCGAGGGCGAGTTGGAAGCCGGCGCCGATGGCGTGCCCCTGCACGGCGGCGATCGAGATCACGTCCGGCCGGTGCAGCCAGGTGAAGCCGCCCTGGTATTCGGCGATCCGGTCGGCGCACTCCTGCTCGGGCAGGGTGGAGAGCTCGGCGAAGGAGCCCGGGCCGGAGGAACCGGCAACCGACAGATCGAGGCCGGCGGAGAAGGCCCGCCCCTCACCGCGCACCACGACGACGCGGACGTCGCCGGGCAGATCCCGGGAGAAGTCGCTCATCGCGCGCCACATCGCCGGGGTCTGGGCGTTGAGCACGTCGGGCCGGCACAACGTCACCGTCGCGACCGGCCCGTCGCAGTCGAGTCGTACTCCGGTCGTCTCGGCGGTCACCGGACCACCCGGAGCACGGCGCTGATGGACGACGCTGGGGGCCGGGTCACGCCTTCTTCCGGCGCCGGGCGCCGCCACGCTGCCGCAGCTGCACCCCGGACTCGGTGAGCACCCGGTGGATGAACCCGTAGGAACGGCCGGTCGAGGCCGCGAGCGCACGGATGCTCTCACCCGAGGTGTACCGCTTTACCAGGTCCTTGGCGAGCGTCTGGCGCTCGGCCCCGACGATCCGGCGACCCTTCTCAGTGCTGGTGGCTGTGCCGGTGGCTGCCATGCTGATTCCTCACGTCCCAGACTGTGCGGTTCGGATACGGTCCCACCTATTAGACCGCCTCGAACGATCATGCGCCAGATATCAACTATTCGCCAACCGACACGCTATGCAATGTCAGCTTCCCGATAGAGTGATCCTTCTGACCGGTCAGCCGGCGCCGTCCGGCTGGATCATGAGAGGCGGCCCGGCCGGCCGACCCGTACGCTGCCTCGCGTGATCGACCTGCTCGCCACGGCGGCCGCCGCCACCGGGGTCTTCGCCGCCACCAACATCGACGACATCGTCGTGCTCACCGTGTTCTTCGTGGCGGCCCGCGGCACCGGCCGGCCCCGCCCCTGGCAGATCGTCGCCGGTCAGTACGCCGGCATCGGCGCGCTGGTCGCGGTCGCGGTGGTGGTCGCCGCCGGGCTGCTGGTGGTGCCCGACCCGTGGACCGGCCTGCTCGGACTGCTGCCGATCGCGCTGGGCGTCCGCGCCCTGCTGTTCCGCGGCGGCGACGACGAGCCCCCGGCCGTGGTCGGCAGCCTGCTCGGCGTGGCCGGGGTGACGGTGGCCAACGGCGCCGACAACATCGCCGTCTACGTGCCGGTGTTCCGCTCGCTCGACCCGGCCACCGGCCTGGTCTGGCTGCTGGTCTTCGCCGCCCTGGTGGCCGTCTGGTGCGCGGTCGCCGCCGTGCTGGGCAGCCACCCCAGGGTGGTCGCCCTGGTCGGCCGCGCCGGCCACTGGCTGGTCCCGGCCGTCTTCATCGCCCTCGGCCTGATCATCCTGACCACCTCCGGCGTCCTCCCCCACCTGACCGCCCTCTTGCGGTGACCAGGAAGTTGTTGCCCCGACACGCCGTGTGTCCGTCGGCATCAACTTCATGATCCCGCGGCGCGGCGGGGCGGGTCAGGCGAGTTCGACGAGTTCGAGGAGGTCGTCGGACCAGGCGTCCTCGTCGCCGTCGGGGAGGAGGATGGCGCGGTCGGGCTTGAGGGCCATCACCGCCCCCGGGTCGTGGGTGACCAGGACGATGGCGCCCGGGTAGCGGGCGATCGCGTCGAGCACCTGCTCGCGGCTGACCGGGTCGAGGTTGTTCGTCGGCTCGTCCAGCAGCAGCACGTTCGCGCCGGAGCAGACCAGGGTGGCCAGCGCCAGCCGGGTCTTCTCGCCGCCGGAGAGCACGCCGGCCGGCTTGTCCACGTCCTCGCCGGAGAAGAGGAACGCACCGAGGATCTTGCGCAGGTCGGTGTCGGTCTGATCCGGCGCGGCGCTGCGCATGTGCTCCAGGATGGTCCGCTCCACGTCCAGCGTCTCGTGCTCCTGGGCGTAGTAGCCGAGCCGCAGGCCGTGCCCGGGGCGTACCTCGCCGGTGTCCGGCTCCAGCAGGCCGCCGAGCATCCGCAGCAGGGTGGTCTTGCCGGCGCCGTTGAGGCCCAGGATGGCCACCCGGGAGCCGCGGTCCACCGCCACGTCGACGTCGGTGAAGATCTCCAGCGACCCGTACGACTTGGACAGGCCGGAGGCGGTGAGCGGGGTCTTCCCGCACGGCGCCGGGGTGGGGAAGCGTACCTTCGCCACCTTGTCGGCGACCCGGACGTCCTCCAGGCCGGACAGCAGCTTCTCGGCCCGGCGGGCCATGTTCTGCGCGGCGACGGTCTTGGTGGCCTTGGCCCGCATCTTGTCCGCCTGGGCCTTCAGCGCGCCGGCCTTCTTCTCGGCGTTGGCCCGCTCCCGGCGGCGGCGCCGCTCGTCGGTCTCCCGCGCCTCCAGGTACGCCTTCCAGCCCAGGTTGTAGACGTCGACCACGGAACGGGTGGCGTCCAGGAACCAGACCTTGTTGACCACCGCCTCCAGCAGCGACGCGTCGTGGGAGATCACGATCAGGCCGCCCTTGTGGTTGCCGAGGAAGCCGCGCAGCCAGGTGATCGAGTCGGCGTCGAGGTGGTTGGTCGGCTCGTCGAGCAGCAGGATGCCGCCGCCGTTCTCGCCGGCGTCGCGGAACAGGATCCGGGCCAGCTCGATGCGGCGGCGCTGCCCGCCGGAGAGCGTGCCGATGGTCTGCGCCAGGGCCCGGTCGGGCAGGCCCAGGTTGGCACAGATCCGGGCCGCCTCGGCCTCGGCCGCGTAGCCGCCGAGGGAGGCGAACTGGTCCTCCAGCACGCCGTAGCGGCGGACCAGCTTCTCGTCGTCGGCGCCCTCGGCGAGCTTCGCCTCCAGCTCCTTCATCTGCGCCATGAGCACGTCCAGCCCGCGGGCGGAGAGCACCCGGTCCCGCCCGGTGACCTCCAGGTCGCCGGTCCGCGGGTCCTGCGGCAGGTAGCCGATGGCGCTGCGCCGGTCGATCTGCCCGCCGTAGGGCTGCCCCTCCCCCGCCAGCACCTTGAGGGTGGTGGTCTTGCCGGCGCCGTTGCGGCCGACCAGGCCGATCCGGTCACCCGGCTGCACCCGCAGGGTGGTGTCGGACAGCAGGATCCGGGAACCGGCGCGCAGCTCCAGGCCGGTGGCAGTGATCATTTCGAGGTACTCGCTCTCGGGGTTCGGCGAAGGGCTGACTCAGGGCACGCGAAAGCGCCGGCGGGTCATCACTTCCCGTCGGCGCGGGGCCGTTCAGCCTTCGCAGCGCAGCACGGGCCAAGTGTACCGGGCGGCCCCGGGATCGCCCGCCGGATTACCGCGCAAGATCATCGGGTACCGAAAACCTCGTCCGGACCCGGTCCGGTACCGCAACCACCACATACGGATCATTCGGTGATCGGGGTCAACATGGAGCTGAACGAGAACGCGCGGGTCGACACCAGCCAGGTGGAGGATCGGCGAGGGTCCGGCGGAGGCGGCGGGATGGGCATACCGATCCCGATCGGCGGCGGCCGGGGCGGGATCGTGGGCATCATCATCGCCGTCCTGGTCGCCCTGGTGGGCGGCGGCTTCGGGCTGAACGCGGCCACCAACGGCGGCGGCTCCGAGCAGGGCGACAACACCTCGCTGGAGCAGAAGTGCTCGGCGCAGGACGCGCTGGAGCAGCTCGACTGCCGCAACACCCTCTACGTCAACTCGATCCAGGCGTACTGGCGGACCGCCCTGCCGGAGGTGTTCGGCGAGCAGTACAAGCCGTCGAAGACCGTGTTCTTCAGCCAGAACGTCAGCACCGGCTGCGGCGCGGCCGACTCCGGGGTCGGCCCGTTCTACTGCCCCGCGGACGACCTGGTCTACATCGACCTCACCTTCTACCGCCTGCTCGCCGACCAGCTCGGCGCCCAGGGCGAGTTCGCCCAGCCGTACGTGCTGGCCCACGAGTACGGGCACCACGTGCAGGACCTGCTCGGCACCGAGGCGCAGATGCGCCGCCAGCAGCAGCGCGACCCGCAGAACGCCAACACGCTCTCGGTGAAGCTGGAACTCCAGGCCGACTGCTACGCGGGCGCCTGGGCGAAAAACGCCACCGGCACCTCCGACGAGCAGGGCCAGAAGATCTTCAAGAGCATCACCGACCAGGACATCCAGCAGGCGATCGACACCGCCGAGAAGATCGGCGACGACGCGATCCAGCAGCGCTCCGGTCGGCCGGTGAACCCGGACGAGTTCACCCACGGCACCTCCGAGCAGCGCAAGCAGTGGTTCACCAAGGGCTTCTCCACCGGCGACCCGAAGGCCTGCGACACCTTCGGCGGCACCCTGTAACGCACCCGGACCACACCCGGACCCCGGCGACCATCCCGGCGCCGGGGTCCCCTCGCGTCCGGGGACGCCGTGGTCAGCCGGCGTCGGGGGCCGGGTCGCGGACCAGGATCCGCACCGCGCGGGCGGCGGCCACCGCGCCGACCAGCACCGCGTGCCGGGGTTCGGGCACGTCGAGCAGCCGCTCCGCGCGCAGGGCGGCGAGCAGCGCCAGCCGCCGGTCGGCCAGCACCGTGTCCACGGCCCGCCGGTCACCGCCGCCCACCACGGCCGCGAGACGGTCCGCCTCCGGCAGGAGCAGGCGTACGGCCAGCTCGGCCGCGTCGCCCAGCGCCGCCTTCGCCTGGTTGTCGCGGCGCCGGGCGAAGCGCTGCTGGGACCAGCCGCCGGCCGCGGTGCGCCCCTGCACGTAGCGGGTGTCCACCTTGGAGACGACCAGCTCGGCGCCCTCGGCGACGCCGACCGCCACCGCG
>NZ_MUYZ01000286.1:0-8915 GCF_003013775.1 Micromonospora sp. MH33 | reverse complement strand
CCAGGGCCGGCGGTCAGGCCGGCGCACTTGCCCAGCGCCCGGAGCGTGCCGTCGCCGGCCACCGTCCAGCTCTGTGCGGCGGTGCCGTTGCAGGTGTAGAGCTGGATCGCGGTGCCGTTGGCGGTGCCGGCCGCGGCGACGTCGACGCACTTGCCGCCGATGCCGATGATCGGGAAATTGGCGGTCATCATGGCAGCGGTGGACACTCAATCGCAATACTTAAACAAACCAATGAAATGGTCAGCGTAGCCGGACCGGGCCGGCATCGATGCGGGTGCGGAACAGGGCGTACGGCTTGCGCCGCAGGTCCCGGCCGCGCTGGTACTTGGCCTGCCGGTGCAGCTGGTTGGCGGTGACGTAGAGGTGGCCGTCGGCGGCCACGGACAGCGTGTCGGGCCAGAGCAGCCGTGGGTCGTGCACCACGGTCTCGAACTCGCCGTCCGGCCGGCGGCGCAGCACCGCGTTGTGCTCGTAGGAGGTGAGGTAGAACGCGCCGGAGTCGTCGGTCTCCAGGCCGTCCGAGCCGCCGCCCTTGTCGCCCTCGTCCACCACCGTGGCGGCCACCTGCTCCTCGCGCAGCGTCCGGTCGGCGAGGGCGTCGGTCGCCACGCTGTACCAGCGGCGCGACGCGAGCGGGCAGTAGTGCAGCCGCGAGCCGTCGGCCGAGATGGCGATCCCGTCCGAGCCCATGGCGACCGGCTTCGGCGGCCCGTCGGCCGGGCGCTCCAGGAACGGCCGCCCCTCCACGACCGGCCGGAAGGACTCCAGCGGCTCCGCCTTCGTGGACGGATGATCGTGCAGTCGCCGCCACGACGCGCCGGTGGCCAGGTCCACCACGACGATGCCGTTCGGCCCCGAGTCGGAGGAGTCGGTGAGGTAGGCGAGACCCGCATCGCCCCGGCGCAGGTCGAACCGCACGTCGTTGAGGTACGTGGTGGGCAGCGCCACGTCGGTCGGGAAGGTGATCACCTGCCCGACGGCGTCGGCGTCGAGGTCGACCCGGACGAGCTTCGGGCCGCCCGGCTTCGTCGGCTGGAACATCGGGCTGCCGGTGTCGACCACCCAGAGCCGGTCGGCCGGGTCGACCACGACGCTCTGCACCGACACGAAGGCGTTCGGGTCGTCGTCGCCGGACGGGTTGTTCCACGCCTCGTCCGGGAAGGGCACCTCCCGGCCGTCACGCAGCTCGACGACGGTGGCCGGCACCTGGTCCCCCCACTTGGGGAAGTTCACGAAGACCCGGCCGGTGTGCGACACGCTGACCCCGGTCGGCATCGGCCCGGTGAAGGTGTGCACGAGTTCGAGTTCGCCGACCGGTTCATCGCCCATGGGCCCGTTCATCCGCCGCTCCTGACTGTGAGGGCCCCGGTCCTTCCCGGCCTGCACGGGCGCAAACGTCGGAGGCGCGCGACCGACCCCCGGGATACGCCGAAGGGGCGGCCCCACCCCGGGGACCGCCCTGTCGGCGACGGCTCAGGCGACCGAGGCGGGGAACCGCTCCCACACCCGGTGCGCCGCCATCAGCTGCTGCACCGCGCCGAAGACCTCGCCGCCGGAGTCGCCGGTGACCACGCCGGGCGAGCCGGCCACCCCGGCCTGCCGGAGCACCTCGGTCCCGGCGCCCCAGGCGCCGATCGCCTTGGCGTGCCGCCACGCCTCCTCGACCAGCAGCAACACCCGGGGGTCGACGGTGGCGGAGTCGGCCGCGCCCGCCTTGGCGTCCCGGGCGGGCAACGCGTCCGGCGCCGGCGCCGGGGCCCCGGCCAGCAGGATCGCGTCGAACTCCACCGACCGGCCGGTGGCGAAGGTGCGCTGCACGGGCAGGTCGCCCACCGTGCCGCCGTGCGCGGCGATCAGCACCGGCACCATCCCGGCGGCGAACACCGCCCGCCGGACCTGGCCGACCCCGTCGAGGTCGCTGTCCGCGCCGACCACGATGCCGACCATCCGACCGTCGCCGGGCCATTCCCGACCGACCTGCGACAGCGCCGGGCTCGGCTGCACCTCGGCCAGCGGCACGGTCGGCTTCGGCGCGGGCAGGCCCAGGCCGGTGGCGACCTGCTCGCACAGCACCGGGTCGATGTTGGCCAGGCACCGGAGCTGGCGCTCCTTGATCGCCTGGTGGTAGCACTTGCCCAGCTCGAAGGTGTACGCCCGGATGATGTGCTCCTTCTCCACCGGCGACATGCTCAGCCAGAACAGCCGGACCTGGCTGAAGTGGTCGTCGAACGAGGCCGGCGCCGCCCGGACCTTCGGAGCCTCCGCGACCGTGACCGGCGTGTCGACGAACGCGTTCTCCCGGTCGCCGGCCGGGAAGGGGTTGCCGCCGTCGAGCGAGTTCGGCCGGTAGGGCGCCACGCCCGCGTGCACCGCGTGCTGGTGGAAGCCGTCCCGGAGCATGTCGTTGACCTCGGCGTGCGGCCGGTTCACCGGGATCTGGGTGAAGTTCGGCCCGCCGAGCCGGGTGAGCTGCGTGTCGAGGTACGAGAAGAGCCGGCCCTGCAACAGCGGGTCGTTGGTGACGTCGATGCCCGGCGGCAGGTGCCCGAGGTGGAAGGCGACCTGCTCGGTCTCGGCGAAGAAGTTCCGCGGCGTCCGGTTGAGGGTGAGCTTGCCGATCGGCTGCACCGGCGCCAGCTCCTCGGGCACGATCTTCGTGGGGTCGAGCAGGTCGATCCCCGCGAAGGTCTCCTCCGCGGTGTCCGGGAAGACCTGGATGCCCAGCTCCCACTCCGGGTAGGCGCCGGACTCGATGGCGTCGTAGAGGTCACGACGGTGGAAGTCCGGGTCGATGCCGCTGATCATCTGCGCCTCCTCCCAGGTCAGGGAGTGCACGCCCAGCTTCGGCTTCCAGTGGAACTTGACCAGCACCGTCGCCCCGGCCTCGTCGACCAGGCGGAACGTGTGGACGCCGAACCCCTCCATGGTCCGGTAGGAGCGGGGGATGCCGCGGTCGGACATGTTCCAGATGGTGTGGTGCTGCGCCTCGGTGTGCAGGGAAACGAAGTCCCAGAAGGTGTCGTGCGCGCTCTGCGCCTGCGGGATCTCCCGGTCCGGGTGCGGCTTGCCGGCGTGGATGATGTCCGGGAACTTGATCGCGTCCTGGATGAAGAACACCGGCATGTTGTTGGCGACCAGGTCGAAGGTGCCCTCGTCGGTGTAGAACTTGGTGGCGAAGCCGCGGGTGTCGCGGACCGTGTCCGCCGACCCGCGCGAGCCGAGCACGGTGGAGAACCGGACGAATACCGGCGTCTCCCTGCCCTTCTTCAGGAAGCCCGCCCGGGTGACCTCCTCGGCGGCGCCGTAGGCGACGAAGACGCCGTGCGCGCCGGCACCCCGCGCGTGCACCACCCGCTCCGGGATGCGCTCGTGGTCGAAGTGGGTGATCTTCTCGCGCAGGTGGTGATCCTGGAGCAGCACCGGGCCGCGCGGCCCGGCCTTGAGCGAGTGGTCCGTGTCGCGCAGCCGGGCCCCGTTGGCGGTGGTGAGGAAGGATCCGTGCTGCCCCTTCGCGATCCTCGGCACGCCGGTCTCGGCGCCGGTCGGGGTACGGGTGTCCGGGGCGCCCTGCTCCGCCTTCGGCGGCAGCGGACCGTGCGGCGTCGTCGGCTCCTCGAGCGTCGGTGGGGCGCTGCCCGGCGCGCCGGGCACGTCCGGGGTCAGGATGTCGGTGACCTTCTCCGTGGCGGCCTCCACGACATCCTTGACGACCTTGGCGGGCTTGCTGGAATCCATCGGGACCTGTCCTCCGTGGGGCAAAATGACCGGGCCCTCAGGGCCCTACCCTGGACAGGAGCGGGCAAACGCGGATCACTCGGGCGGGCGGGAGCGGTCACGCCCGGCCGGCGACCGCCACCGGGTCAGGGCTGCCGGGGCACGGCCACGGCCGTGACCACCAGCCCGTCGGCGACCAGCCAGCGGCCGTGCAGCGCCGCCAGCGGCGGGCCGCCGTCCGCGCGGCTGGCGTCGACCAGCACCCGGGCCGTGAAACTCCCCGCGGCCGGGTCGACGGAGAGTTCGGCGTCCTCGAAGCCGAGCCAGCGCCCGGTCAGCGGATACCAGGCCTTGTAGACGGACTCCTTGGCACTGAACAGCAGCCGGTCCCAGTGCACCCCCGGATGGGCGGCGCGCAGCCGGGCCAACGACTCCGGCTCGCCGGCCGTGGTGACCAGCCCGGCGACGCCGTCCGGCAGCGGCTCGTGCGGCTCGGCGTCGATGCCGAGCCCGGCCAGCGCGGTGTCCCGGGCGACCGCCGCGGCCCGGTACCCGGCGCAGTGGGTGATGCTGCCGACCACGCCCGCCGGCCACAGCGGCTCCCGCTTCGGGCCGGGGCGGATCGGCGCCGGGGCGTACCCGAGGCGGGTCAGGGCCTCCCGGGCGCAGCGGCGGGCCGTGACGAACTCGCGGCGGCGGGCCTCCACGGCCCGGACGAGCAGGTCCTCCTCGCCCGGGTACGGGGCCTCGCCAGGGATGTCGGAGAACGCCTCGACGGGCACCGCCGCCGACGGGAGCAGGGCCTCGATCACGCGGCGCCGCCGAGGATGCGCCGCATCGGCCGCGGCTCGCCGCCCCGCCGGCCCCACTCGCGCGGGTAGCCCAGCGACACCTCCTCGAAGCGCACCCCGTCGTAGTGGGTGGTGCGGGGGATGTGCAGGTGCCCGTAGACCGCCACCGCGGCGCGGTGCCGCAGGTGCCAGTCGGCCGTGCGGTCGGTGCCGCACCACTGGGCGAACTCGGGATACCAGAGCACGTCGGTGGGCTGGCGGACCAGCGGCCAGTGGTTGACCAGCACGGTCGGCAGCGCCGGGTCGACGGCGGCCAGCCGCCGCTCGGTCTCGGTGATCCGCTCCCAGCACCACGACTCCCGGTCCGGGTGCGGGTCGGGATGCAGCAGCATCTCGTCGGTGCACACCACCCCCGCCGCGTACGCCGCACGCAGCGACTCCTCCTTGGAATTCGTGCCGGGGGCGCGGAACGAGTAGTCGTAGAGCAGGAACAGCGGCGCCACGGTGACCGGCCCGCCCTCGCCGTGCCATACCGGATAGTCGTCCTCCGGGGTGAGCACGCCCAGGTCACGGCACATGCCGACCAGCGCGTCGTAGCGGGCCCGGCCGCGCAGGGTCACCGGGTCGGCCGGGTGGGTCCACAGCTCGTGGTTGCCCGGCACCCAGACGACCCGGGCGAACCGGTCGCGGAGCTGCCGCAACGTCCGCTCGATGTCCGCGAACACCTCGCCGACGTCGCCGGCCACGATCAGCCAGTCGTCCGCGGACTCCGGCCGCAGGCCGTCCACGACCGTGCGGTTCTCGGCGTACGACACATGGAGGTCACTGACCGCGAACAGCGCACCCGTCACCCGGTCGATCTTGCCAGCGCCGCCCCCGGAAGGACAGCCGGGACCTGAGCGGTGTCGGGGGTCCGACGCAGAATGGCCGGCATCGGTGTCGCGACCCCGGCGGCGGTGCAGGGCCGCATGGGCTGAAACGTCGACTCTTCACGGAAGGGACGACGGCATGCACCCGATGCTGCGTCGGCTCGACGACCTCGCCGCCCACCTCGCCACCCGGCCGGACACCGTGGCGCTGCTCGGCCTCGGCTCCGCCGGCGCCGACCGGGACCGGCTGGACGACCACTCCGACCTGGACTTCTTCCTCGTCGTCTCCGACGGCGCGGTGGGCCGCTACGTCGACTCGATCGACTGGCTGGCCGCGCCCTGCCCGGTGGCGTACAGCTTCGCCAACGAGCGCAACGGCCGCAAGGCGCGCTACGCCGACGGGATCTTCGTCGAGTACGCGGTCCTCACCGTGGCCGAGCTGGCCCGGTTGCCGTTCACCGGTGCCCGGATGGTGTGGCAGCGCCCCGACGCGCCGGCCGGACTGGCCGCAGGTGGTGCGCCGCCGCGCCCCGCCACGCCGTACGACACGGTCGAGTTCCACCTCAACGAGGCGCTCACGAACCTCTACGTCGGCCTGCACCGGGAGTTGCGCGGGGAACGACTGACCGCCGCGCGGTTCATCCAGTCGTACGCGGTGGACCGGGTGCTCGCCCTCCTGCGGCTCACGGAGCCGTCGGCGGCGCACCGGCGGGACCCGTTCGACCCGAGCCGCCGGGTCGAGCAGGCGTACCCGCCGGAGGTGCTGCCGCTCGCGGCGATGGTGCCCGGCTACCGGCACAACCGGGCGGCCGCCCGGGCCACCCTCGACTGGCTGGCGGCCCGGTTCCCGCTCGACCCGGCCATCGCCGACCCGGTCCGCGCCCTGCTGTCGGCGTAGCCGGCCGGCTCAGCCGAGCAGGTCGGCGAAGTGGTCGGTGGCGCGGAGCAGTTCGCGGGCGATGCCCGGCTCGGCGGCCGAGTGGCCGGCGTCGGGCACGATCCGCAGCTCGGCCTCGGGCCAGCGCCGGGCCAGGTCGTACGCGGACACCGGCGGGCAGCACAGGTCGTAGCGGCCGTTGATGATGACGGCGGGCAAATGGCGGATCCGGTCCACGCCGTCGAGCAGTTGCGTCTCGGTGAGGAAGCCGCCGTGCACGGCGTAGTGGGAGAGGATCCGGGCGATGGGCAGCGCCTGCTCCTCGGCGGTGAAGTGGGCCAGCACCCCGGGGTCGGGGCGCAGCGAGGAGTTGACCGCCTCCCAGCGTCCCCAGGTGACCGCGCAGGCCCGCGCCTCGGCCTCGTCGGGCCCGTGCAGCCGCCGGTGGTACGCGGCCAGCACGTCGTCCCGCTCGGCGGCGGGGATCGGGGCGACGAAGCGGTCCCACTCGTCCGGCTGGAGGTGGCGCAGGCCGCCCTGGTAGAACCAGTCCCGCTCGCTGCGCCGCAGCAGCAGCACCCCGCGCAGGATCAGCCCGGTGACCCGGTCCGGGTGGGCCTGGGCGTACGCCAGGCCGAGGGTGACCCCCCACGACCCACCGAACACCAGCCAGGAGTCGATCCCGAGCCGCTCCCGGATCGTCTCCAGGTCGGCCACCAGGTGCCCGGTGGTGTTGGCCCGCAGCTCACCGAACGGGGTGCTGCGGCCCGCGCCGCGCTGGTCGAACAGCACGGCGCGGTAGCGTCGCGGGTCGAAGAACCGCCGCGCCGCCGGCACCAGGCCACCGCCCGGGCCGCCGTGCAGGAAGACCACGGGTACGCCGTCCGGCGCGCCCACCTCCTCCACGTAGAGCTGGTGGCCGTCGCCGACGGCGATGCGGTGGGTGGCGTACGGCTCGACGGGCGGGTAAAGGCGTGGCTCGGTCATGCCGGACCATCCTGCCCGCCCGGCACGGAGCGTGGGGGGACGGTCAGCAGGCGATGTTGCTGCCGAGGTTGTCCAGCAGGGCGTCGGCGACCCAGCCGGACACCCCGGTGGTGGTGTCCTTCAGGTAGGTCCAGGTGTAGGTGGTGTGCCCGTTCGCGCTGACCCGGTCGCCACTGGCGAAGCAGTGGAAGTCGACGCTGTGGCTGGCCTGGCCGTAGCCGAGCGAGCCGCAGGTGGTGTGCGGGCCGGTACGGATGTTGACGTTGCTGGCGTTGAAGAGCGTGCCGAACTTGGTGTCGATGTTGGAGTGCGCGTGGCTGCAGGTCGCGCTCGCCGGGCCCGCCGCGCTCATCACCGCGACACCGGTGCAGCCGACCGTCAGTGTGACCGCTGCCGCGATCGAGGAAGCCTTCCGCATGCCGATCAACCCCCGAACCTGAGACCACACGTGAAGTGATCCGAATATTTGCATCTTTCATGGTGCGGGGCAAGGCTGCTCCCTCCTCACCGCGCCAGCAGCGCGCGCAGCTCCTTCACCACCTCGGCCGGGGCCTCCTCGGCCATGAAGTGGCCGTACGACACCGGCACGTGCCGCAGGTCCGGCGCCCAGGCCCGCCAGCGCGCCGCCGCGTCGAATCCGAGCGCGGCGCCCCAGTCCTGCTGGAGCACGGTGACCGGCATCCGCAGCACGGTGCCCGCCGCCCGGTCGGCCTCGTCGTGCGCGAGGTCGACGCCGGCCGACGCCCGGTAGTCCGCCACGATCGAGGGCACCGCCCCCCGACAGGCCCGCAGGTACGCGGCCCGCACGTCGGCGGGGATCGCCTCCGGGTCGCCGGCCCACAGGTCGAGGAAGTGCCCGAAGAACTCGTCCGGGGCGGCGCCGATCAGCCGCTCGGGCAGGCCCGGCGGCTGGGCCATCAGGTAGAGGTGGAAGCCGACGGCGGCGGTGACTCCGTGCATCACCTCCCAGGTGTCGAGGGTGGGCAGCACGTCCAGCGCGGCCAGGTGGGTGACCGTCTCCGGGTGGTCCAGGCCGGCCCGGATCGCCACCAGGGCGCCCCGGTCGTGCCCGGCCAGGGCGAACCGCTCGTGCCCCAGCGCCCGGGCCAGCGCCACCACGTCGGCGGCCATGGTCCGCTTGGCGTACGCGGTGCCGTCGGTGTCGACGGGCTTGTCGCTGTCGCCGTAGCCGCGCAGGTCGGGGCAGATGACCGTGTGGTCGGCGGCGAGGTCGGCGGCGACGTGCCGCCACATCAGGTGGGTCTGTGGGAAGCCGTGCAGCAGCACGACCGGGCTGCCGCTGCCGCCCACCGCGGCGTGCAGGGCGACGCCGTCGGCGACGGTGACGCGGCGCTGCTCGAATCCGTTGATCATGAGAGGTCCTCTCCGGGTGCGATCGGGTACCCGTCGAGCCTGCCGGGGCCCGGTCAGTGGTCGATCAGCGTCGGATGAGTGCCCTGGTCGGGCCGCCGGTGCGGGCGCCCCGGGCTGCCTAGAGTGGGCGGGGTGACCAGTCCGCCCCGCGTACCCGGAGTGACCTTCGGGGTGCTCGGGCCGCTGGTGGCGGCCGGCGAGCGCGGCCCGGTGGCGCTGCGGGGCGCCCGGCAGCGCGCGGTGCTGGCCCGCCTGCTGGTCGCCCGGGGCCGGGTGGTGCCGGTCGACCGGCTCGTCGACGAC
>NZ_MUYZ01000285.1:0-8985 GCF_003013775.1 Micromonospora sp. MH33 | reverse complement strand
CAGCACGGTCGGCTCGGCGTCGAGCGCCGCGAGCGCCGCCGCCTGCTCGCGCGCCGTCGCGCGCGCCCGCTCCAGCTCGGGTACGGCCGCCGCGACCGCCCCGGCCAGCTCGCGCATCCGGTCGACCCGGTCCCGGGCGCCGGCCAGGCTCTCCTCGTCGACATCGGCGAGGCCGCCGAGCATCTTGTCGACCGCCTCCAGCTTCGCCTCGGCCTGCCCGGCGCGCTCGGTGGCCTTCTTCTGCACCTCCTCGTAGACGCCCAGCCCGAGGAGGTTCACCAGGATCTGCTGCCGGGTGGCCGGCTTGGCGTGCAGGAAGTCGGCGAACTGCCCCTGCGGCAGCACCACGCAGCTGGTGAACTGCTCGTACGGCAGCCCGACCGCGTCGAGCACCGCCTGCTCCATCTCGGCCGGGGTGCCGGCCACCACCTCGCCCAGGTCCTCCGGGCTGAGCCCGGTGTCGAGCTTGGTGACGTCGAACCCGGGCGGCATGAGCTGGAGACCGGCGTTGGCGGTCTTCACCGTGCCCCGGCCGTCCCGGCGGACCACCCGCGTGGCCACGTACCGGTCGCCGGCGGACTCGAAGACCAGCCGCACCCGCGCCTCGGTGGCCGACGGGGCGAGGGCGTTGGCCAGCCCCCGGGTGCCGCCCCAGCGGGGGACCGTGCCGTAGAGGGCGAAGCAGATCGCGTCGAGCACCGTCGACTTGCCCGAGCCGGTCGGCCCCACCAGCGCGAAGAAGTCCGCGTCGGTGAAGTCGACGGTGGTCTCCTCGCGGAAGACGGTGAAGCCCGCCATGTCCAGCCGCATCGGCCGCATCAGTGCTCCACCTCCTCGAGCAGCTCGTCGAAGAGTTCCCGGACGTCCTCGTCGGCGTGGCCCCGGCTGCCCAGGTAGTCGGCGAACAGCTCGCGCGGCGAGCGGCCGGCCCGCTGGGCGGTGCGGGTGCCGCTGCCCGGCGCCGGCACCAGCTCCGGGTCGATCCGGATCTCCAACGCCCGGGGGAGCAGCTCCTGCACCTCCTCGCGCAGCCCGGCGCGGGGCTGCTCGCGGACGTAGACCCGCAGCCAGCCGTCGGGCACGTCGATCTCGGCGAGCTGGGCCAGGGTGCCGCGGACCGTGCGCAGCGGGACGGCGCCGGGCACCGGCACCTCCCGGATCTGCGCGGCGGTCGTCGCGGTCACCTCGACGATCGTCACCGACCCGACGTTCTCCTGCTCGCCGAAGTCGACGGCGAGCGGGCTGCCGCTGTAGCGGACCGGGCAGGGGCCGATCACCCGCTGCGAGCGGTGCAGGTGGCCCAGGGCCACGTAGTGCGCGTTGCCCGGGAAGACGGTGGCCGGCACCGCGTAGCCGAGCACGGTGTGCGCGTCCCGCTCGCCGCCGCCGGTGCTCGCCCCGACCACGGTGAGGTGGGCGGTGACCAGGTGCACCCGGTCCGGCTCGGTGAACCCCTCGGCCAGCCGGGCGAGCACCCGCCCGAGGTGGTCGGCGTAGGTCTGGTTGGCCTCGGCCGGGGTCAGCTCGTACATCTCCACGGCGCGTACGGCGTAGCGCTGGGAGAGGAAGGGCAGCGCGGCGACCTGCCAGCGCTCGCCGTCGCGGGTGGCGCCGTCGATGACGTGCTCGGCCGGGTTGTCCCGGACGCTGCCACGCAGCGTGATGCCGGCGGCCTCGGCCCAGGGGCGCAGCGCGTCGAGCGCCGCCCCGTTGTCGTGGTTGCCGCCGATCGCCACCACGTCGGCGCCGGTGCGGCGCAGCGCGGTCAGCGCCCGGGTGACCAGCCGGGTCGCCTCCGGGGTGGGCGCCGCGGTGTCGTAGAGGTCGCCGGCCACGATGACCAGGTCAGGCCGCTCGACCCGGGCGATCTCGATCACCTGGGCGAGCACCTGCGTGTGCTCCTCGGCCCGGGACTGCCCCTTGAGCACCTTGCCGACGTGCCAGTCCGAGGTGTGCAGGATCTTCATGGTCGGCCCTCAGAACGGGATGTCGTCGTCGGCGGTGCCCGAGCCGACCACCGCGAAGGGGTCGGCCGCCTGGGTGATCGAGCGCAGCGTCTCCGAGGGCGCCCGGCCGGCCTCGGAGACCCGGGTGGCCCAGGCCGGGAAGGGGAACTCCAGGCAGAGCGGGACCGGGATGTCGGGCTGGTTGACGAACATGGTGCCCGGCTTGGCCAGCAGGGCGCGCTGGCGCTGGGCGGGCGGGAGGAAGCCGTATTCCGGGCGGGACGCCTCGGCCGGGTCGAGCCGGCCGACCACCCGGATCGCCGAGTTGGTGACGATCCGCCGCTCCACCTCGCTGGCGGTCTGCTGGGCGCCGACCAGGATCACCCCGAGCGAGCGGCCCCGCTCGGCGATGTCGAGCAGCACTTCCTTGATCGGGGAGGAGCCCTCCCGGGGGGCGTACTTGTTCAGCTCGTCGAGGACGACGAAGAGCAGCGGCTTGGCGGTGCCGGCCTTCTCCTTGCGCTCGAACTCGCTCTTGAGCGTCACGCCGACCACGAAACGCTGCGCCCGGTCTGGCAGGTTGTGCAGGTCGACCACGGTGACCTGGGCGGACTCGGCGGTGTTGATCGAGTGCGGGCGACGGGTGGCCAGGTCGCCCCGGATCAGCCGG
This sequence comes from Micromonospora sp. MH33, assembly GCF_003013775.1. Taxonomy (NCBI): domain Bacteria; kingdom Bacillati; phylum Actinomycetota; class Actinomycetes; order Micromonosporales; family Micromonosporaceae; genus Micromonospora; species Micromonospora sp. MH33. The sequence continues at coordinate 6,369 of NZ_MUYZ01000285.1, read as the reverse complement.
GCCAGGTCCTTCTTGCTGCCGATCAGCCGGCGGGCGAACGCGTTGACGGTGCCGAGGCCGACCGCGCTGCCCGCCCAGTCGCCCCGGGTCTCGTCGTCGTTGAGCTGCTCGACGATGTGGTCGACCAGGTCGCCGTAGGACCCCAGCCGGACGCCGTCGATGCTCACCCCGCCGTCCGCGGGCTGGGCGTATCTCGCCAGGTGGGCGGCGACCGAGTGCACCACCATCGTGTACTGCTGCCGCTCGTCGTCGGCGTCGGCGAAGACGTAGGGCAGCAGGCGGTCGGCGCAGAACTCGGTAAGCGTCCAGTAGAAGCTGTCCACCCCGGTGAGTCGGCTGCTCACGTCGGGCGTGCCGGCGGAGTCGCCGACCCGGGGCGGGGCGTAGACCCGGACGTCGGGGAAGGCGCCCGCGTCGAGCCCGAGCTTCGCGTAGCCGGCCCGGGTGGCGTCGTCGAGCCGGGTGTTGGGGTGGTCGAGGAAGAGCAGGTCCTCGCCCTTGACGTTGAAGATCAACGCCTTGGCGTTGACGGCGTCGCCGCCGAGCACCCCGGAGCGGAAGACCGAGTAGAGCAGGAAGGTGGCGAAGCTGGTCTTGGTGGCCACGCCGGAGATGCCGGAGATGGAGACGTGCGCGCCCCGGGTGCCGTCGAGGAAGTCGGCGTTGAGGTAGACCGGGACGCCGTCGCGGCCCATGCCCATCGGGATGCGCCGCTCCATCCGGTCGAAGTGCAGCGCCCGGGCCCGGGCGTCGCCCTCGGCCCGGTACACCACCGCGCCGGGGGTGGGCGGCACGTAGAACTCCGGGTCGACCCGGGTGGTGGTGACCTCGGCGGCCTCCTGCACCTGGGCCGGCAGCGTGCCGTCGGCGATGGCGAACACGTCGGAGTCGAACTGCGCACCCTCGTGCCGGGCGCGCACCTGGGTGACCACGCCGGCGATGGTGACCGGCTCCCGGTCGGGCAGCTCACGGCGGGTCACCACCACGTCGTCGAGCTGGAGGTAGCTGCCGGGCGCGACGGCGGTCCAGAAGGTGAGCGGGGTGGCGTCGGCGGTGCCGAGCACCCGGCCGACCCCGTCGCCGGGGCCGTCGAGCAGGTCGTCGGTCATCGGCGGTCTCCGGTCGGCTGGTCGTCCCGTTCGCGGCGCACGTCGTGCATCCTGCCCGAGGGATGCGACAGGTTGCCACGCGACGCGGCGGACGCCACCCCGCGGGTCCGCCGACCTTGCGCAGCGGGACCGCCCGCTGACTCTCCGTACGCCCTGGTCGGCCATTCCGGCACCGCCGGGCCGGCTCCCGGGAGATCCTGCAATGGGCCCGAGAACGCAAGGTGCGAGGAGCGGCGGTGGAGGCAGTCCGCAACCGGACGGCGATGCTGCTGCTGCTCGCCGCGCTGCCGCCGGTGGTGCAGGAGACGGTGCTGGTGGGCATCGGCTTCCACGGCGCCCGCGGGCTGGCGCCGCAGGTGACCGCGGTCTGGCCGTACGACTCGTTCCACGACCTGCGGTGGCTGCTCGTCTTCCACGACTCCTGGGGGAACTTCCTGCTCGGGCTGGTGGCGCTCACCGTGTTCCGCGGGCTGCTCACCGCCGGGCTGACCGCACTCGCCTGGCCCGCGCGGGCGGCCCGTCCCTCGTTCGGCTGGCTGGTGCGGCGGAACCTGGAGGTGGCCGCCCTCGCGCTGGTGGTCATCTCGCCGTGGGCCGCGATCTCGGTCGCCTTCTCGGCGGTGGCGCTCTCCCTCTACCTGTTCGCCTCGCTCGCCCCGATGCTGGTGCTCGCCCCGTTCCTCCAGCGCGCCGGGGTGGTCCGGAACTGGTGGCGGGGCCTGCCCACGATCGAACTGCTCGGCTGGTCGGTGCTCAACTTCATCGTGCTCACCGTCGCGGGCGCGGTCATCTCCAGCACGTCCGGCTGGTGGGGGGTTCCGGTGGCGGCGTTGGCCGGCCTGGCCAACGGCCTGCTCTGGCGGCGCACCGTGGCGGCGGCCGTGCTGCCGGCCCGGATCCGGCTGGCCCGGGTTCCGGTCGCGCCGGTGGCGATCGTCCTCACCATGGCCGCCGCGGTGGGGTCGCAGACGCTCGTCGGCCTGACGACGGGTCCGGCGGCGGAATGGCTGCCCCCGGTGCTCACCGAGCGGCTGCCCGACCGGGTGCCGCACGCGGTGATCGCCATCGCCGGGCACGACTCGCAGTGGAACGGTCGCCAACCGGAGGACCCCCGGGTGGAGCGCTTCTCCTACGTGGGCCTCGACCGGCAGGGCCGGCCGCTGCCGTACGGGCCGGAGGCCACCCACCAGGCCCTGGACTCCAGCGCGGTGCTGCTCGCCGCGCAGGTCGACGAGTTGCACCGCCGGACCGGTCGGCCGATCGCCCTGCTCGGGTTCAGCGAGGGCGCCATGGTGGCGCGGACCTACCTGGACAAGTGGGCGCAGCCCCTGCCCGTGGAGGCGGTGCTGCTGTTCAGCCCGCTCATCCAGCCCGGCCGGGCCTACTATCCGCCCCCGGGCTACAGCGGGTGGGGCGTGGCCGCCGGCTGGGAACTGCGCGGGATCTTCTGGCTGGCCAACCTGGGTCGCACGGTGAAGAGCGCCCCGGACGAACCCTTCGTCCGTTCGGTGCTGGTCAACGCGCCCTTCTATCGCAACCGCACGCTCTGCCCGGTGGCCGGGGTCCGCATGATCGCCTTCCTGCCGACGGTCAGCGCGGCGGAGGCGCCGCCCGGCGAGTACAGCCGGGTCCCGGTGTTCCAGATGCCCGCCCTGCACGGCGGGCTGATCGGCAAGCGGCAGGCCCAGGAGCGGGTGGTCGACTTCCTCGCCGGCGGCCGGATCGACCGGCCGCGCCGGGAGTACCGGCTGTTCCAGCGGCTGGGCGCCGCCTGGCAGGCCCCGCCGCTCCCACTGGTCCTCAACCCGGTGTGGGCGGCCGACCGGGAGGGCGACCCGGCGTTCAGCGGCTTGATCTGCGAGCCCCGCTGACCGGCGGCCTCACCCCGCCCGGCCGGTCGCCCGGCGGTGCCGGAGCAGCAGCCGGATCGCCGCCGCGTCGACGGCGGCCACCAGGACCACCCGGATCGGCGCGTACGGCAGCATGAGCAGGTCCACGGCGAGCGCCAGCGCGGCGCAGCCGATCGCCACGGTGGCCGCGCCCCGCCGGCCGGTGACCGCCGCCAGCCCGGCGAGCCCCACCGCGGCCCCGACCGCCAGGTGCAGCCAGGCCCAGGCGGTGACATCGACCGGGTAGAGGCCGCCCCTGCTCAGCACCATGAACGGCCCGGACCGCAGCATGCCGTACGCGGACAGCACGTCGGCCAGGCCGGTGCCGACCAGCAGCCCACCGGCGAGCAGCGGACGATCGGCCCGGTCCGGCGCCGTCCCGGTCGCCTGCGGAGTACGCATTCCCCGAGGTTACGGCGCTGGTCGCGGACGAGGTCGCCGGACCGTCGGACCCGACCCGGTGGACGCGGGTCCCGGCGCCGGCGGCACGGTGGCCGCCCCGGGGTGGTGAACGGGGCGGGAAACTCCTCGAAAAAATCTTGGCCGCACGTCGTGACAGACAAGGGCTCCGTGCGGCAAGAATATGCAACAACGCATCGAGGATCTTTCCTCCATCGATCCCTCGTGCGCCGCCGCACCGTGTGACCTGCGCGGACGCGGCTGATCCGGCGTGCCCTCCCACGGCGGGTCACCCGTCGGTCGGTACCCCCCCGACCGGCAGTCCTAGTGAAGGTAGGAACTTCATGCGTCGTACCACTCTCCTCGGCGGGCTGGCCACGGCGGCGCTGCTCGCCGCCGCCGGCACGCTGCCCGCGACGGCCTCCGCCGCCCCCGTCTCCAATGACGCGTTCACCCGGGCGGTCGCCCAGCTCAAGGCCCACTCGGGCAGCGCGCTGGTCGCCGACGGCCAGAGCTTCACGCTCAAGAACGTGCAGACCGACGCCGACGGCACCGAGCACGTCCGGCTCAACCGCTACGCCGACGGGCTGCCGGTGCTCGGCGGCGACACCGTGGTCCACCTGGGCAAGGGCAACACCTGGAAGGGCGCCAGCCAGAGCCTCGCGGCCGCGCCGACCCGGGGCGCCAAGGCCCGGGTCAGCGCCGCGACCGCCGGCCGGGTCGCGCTCGCCGCCTCCACCGCCGCTACCCGCCGCGTCGACGGCAGCCAGCTCGTCCACGACGCGGACGCCGCCGGCACCACGCTGGCCTACGAGGTCGTCGTGGGCGGCGCGTACGCCGACGGCACCCCCAGCGAGCTGCACGTCCTGGTGGACGCCACCACCGGAAAGGTGCGCGACTCCTGGGAGGGTGTGCAGCGCGACGGCACCGGCAACACCTTCCACTCCGGCACGGTCACCGTGGGCAGCACCCTCTCCGGCGGCACGTACCAGCTCGCCGACGCCACCCGGGGCGGCCACAGGACCTACGACCTCAACGGCGGCACCAGCGGCACCGGCACCCTGGTCACCAGCGCCTCGAACGTGTTCGGTGACGGCACCCTGGCCAACCGGCAGACCGCCGCGGCCGACGCCGCGTACGGCGCGCAGATGACCTGGGACTACTACAAGACCGTGCACGGCCGCAACGGCATCCGCAACGACGGGGTCGGCGCGTACAGCCGGGTGCACTACAGCAGCAACTACGCCAACGCGTTCTGGAGCGACTCCTGCTTCTGCATGACCTACGGCGACGGCGGCTCCGGCTGGTACCCGCTGACCTCGCTGGACGTGGCCGGTCACGAGATGACCCACGGCGTCACGAGCAACACCGCCGGCCTGCGCTACAGCGGTGAGTCGGGTGGTCTCAACGAGGCCACCAGCGACATCTTCGGCACCCTCGTCGAGTTCTCCGCCGCCAACAGCAAGGACCCGGGCGACTACCTGATCGGCGAGAAGCTGCGCAGCAGCGGCGTCCCGCTGCGCTACATGGACAAGCCCTCCAAGGACGGCTCCTCCGCCGACTGCTGGAGCAGCTCGGTGGGCCGGCTGGACGTGCACTACTCTTCCGGCGTGGCGAACCACTTCTTCTACCTGCTCGCCGTGGGCAGCGGCTCGTCCTCGTACGGCAACAGCCCGACCTGCAACGGCAGCACCGTGACCGGCATCGGCAACGCCAAGGCCGGCGCCATCTGGTACCGCGCGCTCACCCGCTACATGACGTCGCGGACCAACTACGCCGGTGCCCGCACCGCCAGCCTCTCGGCCGCCGCCGACCTGTACGGCAGCGGCAGCGCAGAGTACAACGCGGTGGCCGCCGCCTGGTCGGCCGTCAGCGTCAACTGATCGCCCCGCCCGGCGTCGGCGGACTCCTCCCCGCCGACGCCGGGCGACCGTGCCTCCGATGGCGGGCGCGGGTACGCCACCCCGGCGTCCCCCGCCCGCCGTCGCCGTCGCAGGGGTCAGCCGGCGAGCACCTCGCGCAGCCGGGCGGCGAAGGCCGGCGGGTCCTCGGCGAAGCCGACGTGCCCGCCCGGGAACATCGTCGGCGAGGTGCCCAGGGCCGCCGCGAGCGCCCGCGAGGTGCGGTCGCAGACCTCACCGGTCGACCGCTCCCCGAGACCGACGACGACCCGGGTGGGGCCGTTGCGCAGGGCGGCGACGTCGCCTGGCTCGGCCCCTACCCGGACACCGGCCTGGCGGCCGGTCCCGTCGCCCCGGGCGCGCGGTACGAGCAGCGCGAGGCGGTCGAGTTGGCCTTCGTGGCCGCGGTGCAGCACCTGCCGGGCAACCAGCGGGCCGCGCTGCTGCTCTTCGACGTCCTCGGTTACTCCGCCGCGGAGATCGCGGCCATGCTGGGCACCTCGGCCGCCTCGGTGAACTCCGCGCTCGCGCGGGCCCGCCGGGTGCTCGCCGAGCGGGCTCCCGCCGCCACCCAGCAGCGCACCCTGCGGATGCTGGACGACGTCCGGCTGCGGAAGGTGGTCACCGGGTACGCCAACGCCCTGGAGAACGGCGACGCCGACGCGCTGGTCGCCCTGCTCACCGAGGACGTCACCTGGTCCATGCCGCCGATGCCGCACTGGTACCGGGGCCGCACGGCGGTGCTGGACTTCGCCCGGTCGGCGCCGCTCGGCCCGTGCGGCAGCTGGCGGCACCTGACGACCGGTGCGAACGGCCAGCCGGCGGTCGCCGGCTACCTGCGCCGGGGCGGGACCGGCCCCTACCTGCCGTGGTCGGTCGACGTGCTGACGCTGCGGGGTGACCGGATCGCCGGCATCACCTCGTTCCTGGGCGCGGGGCACGCCGCGGCGTTCGGGCTGCCGGACGCGCTGCCGCCGGGGGCGGCCGTTCCACCGCCCCGCTGACCCGTGCCGGCAGGGCGCCGGCCGCCCGCTCCGCCCTGGCCGGGGAAGGCTGTCCGCGTATCCCGCT
>NZ_MUYZ01000284.1:0-8989 GCF_003013775.1 Micromonospora sp. MH33 | reverse complement strand
ACGGGTGCTCCGGCGCCGCGCCGACCCGGCCGACTCGGCGGCGTACCGGCAGTGGGTGGAGTCGGTGGCGGCCCGGGTGTGCCGGGCCGGCGGGACCGCGCCGAGCCCCGCCGACCGGCGCTTCCTCGACCGGCTCGCCGGCGCGCTGGACCTCCGCTGAGCCGGGCCGGCCGGACCGGCGGCGCTCCGGGCCGTACCCTCTTCAGACCGTGACCGACGACCAGCTCGACGTGGGTGTGGGGCCCTGGCCCGGCGACCCGCCGGACGACCCGCGCTACGACCCGGAGCTGCTCGCCCAGGGCGACCGGCGCAACGTGGTGGACCGCTACCGCTACTGGCGGCGCGAGGCCGTGGTGGCCGACCTGGACCGGCGCCGGCACGACTTCCACGTGGCCGTCGAGAACTGGCAGCACGACTTCAACATCGGCACGGTGGTGCGCAACGCCAACGCCTTCCTCGCCGCCGAGGTGCACATCGTGGGGCGACGGCGGTGGAACCGGCGGGGCGCCATGGTGACCGACCGCTACCAGCACGTCCGGCACCACCCGACGATCGAGGAGTTCGTGGCCTGGGCGGCGGGGGAGCGGCTGCCGGTGGTCGGCATCGACAACCTGCCCGGCTCCAAGCCGCTGGAGACCGGCACCCTGCCGAGGCGCTGCGTGCTGCTCTTCGGCCAGGAGGGGCCGGGGCTCTCCGAGGTCGCGCGGGGCGCCTGCGACCAGCTCTTCTCGATCGCCCAGTACGGCTCCACCCGCTCGATCAACGCCGGCGTGGCCAGCGGGATCGCCATGCACGCCTGGATCCGGGCGTACGCCGGACCGCCTCCGGAGTGACCGATCCGGCCGCTCCGCTTGACGGCTCGCCGGTCCGGGGCGACGGTGAGGTGGTGAGTGTCGCGGTGAGCTGTCCCAGGTGCGCGGGCCCGGTCCGGGAGCCGGACCTGATGCACGGTGAATACCGGTGCCTGCGCTGCGGTCCGGTGCCGCCCCTGCACGTGCCGGAGCACATCGGTGCCGAGATCATGGCGAGTGTGGTGGAGCGGGTGGCCGCCGAGGCTGATCCGGCCGGGCAGCCGGGGGTCCCGCTCTGGTGCCCGTGGCCGCTGCCCACCGGCTGGACGCTGACCGGGGTGGCCTGGGTGGGGGACGACCGGTCCGGGGTGCGCGCCACCGCGGTGGCCTGCGCCGGCCCGGCGCCGCTCGACGGTGGACCGGCCGACCTGCTCTTCGTCGCCGAGGAGCCGGGTGTCGGGCTCGGCTCCCGCCTCGCCGGCCTGCCCGGCCCCGATCCGGGGCCCGAGGTGGCGGAGGCGCTCTCCGATCCCGGCCCTGGTCATCCCGAGCGGGTGCCGCACGCCAAGATCCGGGTGGGAGGCCATCCCACTCCACTGTGGCTTGTGAATTCGCCGACGGATCGAAGCGCGTACGCCGGCGAGGCTCGGGGAATGTGGCTCCATGCGATAGCCTGGCCGGCGAGTGCGGGTCACCTCCTCGCGGAAGAAGTCGTGCTGCACGACCTCACCGAGTGGACACCGCCCGAACTCGTGTACGGCGCACCATCTCCGTACCTGCACGGGCGGGCCTGACCGGCCGGCACCGGCGAGTCGGAGAACAGACGCAGATATTCACTGTACGACACCATGCTGATACTCTGGGTGCCGCTGCGGTAAACGGACCCGGCTCCGCGCGAGAGGATGGCCCGCTATGGTCAAGAAGGTCCTCACCTGGGCCGGCATCGCATTCTTGATCTTCTTCGTCGCCTACCGGCCGAACTCCGCCGCCGACGTGTTCAAGTCTCTCGGTGGCGGCATCATGGACATCGCGCAGGGCTTCGGCGACTTCTTCACCAACCTGGTCGCCTAGCCACCGATGGGAAGCCCCGCCGGTCCACCCTTCGACCCCGACGATCCCGACCGGGAGCGCCGGGAGCGCGACACCGAGCCGATCCCACGGATCGACCCCGACGAGGGCCCGGGTTACGGCTCCGGTTCCGGCTACGGCGGTGGTCCCTCCCTTTCGGACGACGCCGCCTTCGGCGACGGGCCGGGGTTCGCCGGGGAGGGGCGGTCCGGCCGCGCCTGGATCCGCGACCCGGAGGCCGCCTACCAGAATCCGCAGATCTCCGAGGACGAACTGGCCGGCCTGCGCGCCGACGCCTCCGGCATGGCCCCCCGCCGGGTGCTGCCGCTGGAGGACGAGCCCAGCTCGCTGGTCGCGCGTTACCTCTTCCCCACGGAGCGTTACCGCGGCGAGTGGAAGCGGCACTGGATCCACCTCTCCACCCCGATCGTCGTCGGCATCGCGGCGACCTTCGTGCTCGGCTACCTCTCCGGCTTCCTCGCCGGGCGCGACGTCGGGGCGCTGACCACCGTCGCGGTGCTGCTCTGGTTCGCCGTGATGGGCTGGGTGGCCTGGCGGGTCGCCGACTGGTGGTACGACCGCTTCATCCTCACCAACAAGCGGGTCATGGTGGTCAACGGAATCATCACCCGGCGGGTGGCCATGATGCCGCTGGTCCGCGTCACCGACATGAAGTACGAGCAGACCCCGACCGGCCGCGCGCTCAACTACGGCACCTTCGTGCTCGAGTCGGCCGGCCAGGAGCAGGCGCTCCGCGAGATCAAGAACCTGCCCAACCCGAACGAGCTCTACCTGCGCGTCGTCGAAGAGATGTACGAGCCGCAGGCCGTCGAGGCCCGGTTGGGCAAGGAGGCCGACGAGGCGAAGGCCGACGACGGCGCCTGAAACTTTTCGTCCGAACATCGGAGGAACTGCGCACCATTTGCCGTCGACCCGACCCCGTCCGGCGTGGGAGCCTGCCAGGCAGGACCGGGTGCGGAGGTGAGCGTGGCGAACAGGGACCCGCTGGAGGAGGAGTTCCGCGAGTTCGTCGCGGCCCGCTCCGGTGCCCTGCTGCGCACCGCGTACCTGCTGGCCGGTGACTGGGCGACGGCCGAGGACCTGCTCCAGACCGCGCTGACCAAGACCTACCTGGCCTGGAAGCGGCTCGGCGGGATCGACGCCCTCGAGCCGTACGCGCGCCGGGTCCTGGTCAACACCTCGACCAGCTGGTGGCGCCGCCGGTGGCACGGGGAACGCCCGACCGAGGTGCTGCCCGAGCGGGCCGGCGTCGACGAGATCGCGCAGCAGCTCGACCGGGACGCCCTGTGGCGCCACCTCCAGGCGCTCCCGGCCCGGCAGCGGGCCGTACTGGTGCTCCGCTTCTACGAGGACATGTCCGAGGCGCAGACCGCCGCGATGCTGGAGATCTCCCCGGGCACCGTGAAGAGCCAGACCTCCCGGGCGCTGAACACGCTGCGCCGCCGGCTCGGCTCCGAGGCCGCCCTCGGCCTGCCGGTCGAGCCGGAGGAGAAGGCCGCGCCGCCCGCGCCGCGTACCCCGCCGCGGGTGCTCCGGCAGCCCGCCGCCGCGCCGCCGCCCGCCGTGCCGGGCGTCGAGGGCGCCGCGCTGGTCAGCGCAGCAGCCGCACCGCCGCCGGCACCGCGCTGACCCGCACCGGGAGGTCGAACGCCCGCTCCCCGTCGACGTACGTGGTGATGCCCTCGGCGTCCAGTTCGACGGTGCGGGCCCGGTAGCTGCGCACCAACGGATGGGTGACGTGGGTGCCCTGGTAGATGCGGGGCTTGACCCGCATCAGTGTGCGCCGGTTGAAGCGGCCGCCCACCACCACGTCCAGCAGGCCGTCGTTCGGGTCGGCGTCGGGACAGATCCGCATGCCGCCGCCGTAGCTGGCCGCGTTGCCGACCGCCACCAGCACCGCGTCCACCTCCTGCTCCACGCCGTCGAGGCACAGCCGGTAGCGACGCGGCCGCAGCCGGGCCAGCTCGACGAGGATGGCCAGGTCGTAGCGGCGCGGGCCGCGGGGCCAGCGCATCCGGTTGGCCCGCTCGTTGACGATCGCGTCGAAACCGGCGGCCAGCACGGCGCCGTACCAGCGGTCGCCGCCGCCGGGGGTGGTCAGCCGGGCCAGGTCGACCGGGCGGGTCCGGCCGGCGCGCAGCGCGCCGGCGATCACCTCGACCGCGGCGAGGGGGTCGGTCGGGAAGCCGGTGTCCACGGCGAAGTCGTTGCCGGTGCCGGCGGGGACCGGACCGAACGGCACCCCCGTGCCGGCGACCGCCTGCAACGCCCGGTGCACCGTGCCGTCCCCGCCCACGGCGACCAGCGCCCCGGCGCCGCCGGCGACGGCGGCGTGGCACGCCGCCTCCGCCTCCTCCGGGGTACGCGCCCGCAGCAGCTCGACCGGCCGGCCCGCGCCACCCAACCGTTCCAGCAGCCGGGGCAGCAGGCCACGGTGGCGTCCCCGGCCGGCGGTCGGGTTGGCGAGCACGGCCACCGGGCCGGGCGGAACAAGATCGTGCGCGGTCACGGCGAGCACCGTACGGCACGAGCCAGGCCGTTCACCAGGGGTGACACCGCCCCGTGCCGTGGCCGGCCGCGGCACGCCGGCTCAGCAGGTGATGCGCACCTTCAGCGCGGTCCGCTCGTCCATCGCCCGGTAGCCGTCCGGCACCCCGTCGAGGGTCACCGACCGGTCGAAGACCGGCGACGGGTCGATGGTGCCGGCCAGCACGTCGGCCAGCAGTTCCGGGAGGTACGCCCGGGCCGGCGCGACGCCGCCGGCGAGGGCCACGTTGCGGTCGAACAGCTGCCCGATGTCCACCCCGGCGCTGCCGCCGCCGACCTCCTCGACCACGCCGAGGAACTCGTGCCCGATGCGCTGCCCCGGCTGCCGCTGCGCCACCCCGCGGTACGCCCACAGGTCGCTGCCGCAGATGCAGGCCAGCACGACGCGGACGACGGCGTCGGTGGGGGTGCGGACGGCGGCGTCCGGCACCTCCTCGACCCGGATGTCGTTCGGGCCGTGGATCACGGTGGCGCGCATGGGCGGGGGTCCTCCCGGTGGGCGGGTCGGGCGCCGGGCCGGTGCGGCCGGCGGCGGGGCGGGCGGCCCCGGGCGAACCCTAGACCGCCCGGGACACGCCGCTAACCCGTTGCCCCCACCGGGTGGCGGGGCTCACCGGTCAGCGCACGACGAACTGTCTGTTGACCGGGGCGACGCCCTCGCCCTGGGCCTTCAGCGTCCAGTTACCGGCGCCGCCGAGCGCCACGACCGCCTCCGCCTTGCCGTTCGGCTCCACCTTGATCTCGGCGGCCGGCTTGGCGTCCGGGTTGAGCACGTACAGCGTCCGGGCGCCGGTGGTCTTGTTCGTCACCCGGAACGCGATCTTCTCGCCGGGCTCGGCGATCAGCCCTTCGGCGCCGGTGATCCCCGCCGCCGTCAGCTCGACGGCGACCTCCCGGTCGTACGCCGTCTCGGCCGCGGCGCTGGCCACGGTGCCGTCGTCGGAGACGGTGATCCGGATCCGCACGCCGTCACCCTGCCGGCCGGGCCTGCAGGCGACCTCGTACTGCCCGGTGGCGAGGGTGGCGCGCAGGTCGCCGGTCTTCCCCGGCGCGACGTCCGCCGCCTCGGCGACCACCTTGGTGAACCCGGCGTCCTCCCGGCCGTAGAGGTACACCCCGGTGGCCTGCTGCCCCCGGTTGGTCACCGTGAAGGTGACGGCGCCCGGGTTGAAAAGGGTGGTGGCGACCTCACAACTGGTGTCGGTGGCGGTCACCGGGACCTGGTCGCCCTTCGGGGCGGGGTCGTCGTCACCGCAGGCGGTGAGGGCGGCGGTGGCGCAGATCGCGACCACGGCAGCGGCGGTACGGCTCTTCATCGGCTCTCCGGAGCGGAGGTCAGCGCGCTGACCAGGACGGGCGCCGACAACCGCCCCGGCACACCGCCCGGGGGGACTCGGCGGAGTCAGGAGAGTCTAAGCGGGCCGGCCGTGCTGGCAAGGGGAGAGGGCCGGCGCGAGGGCGGTCAGGGGCCGGCGTGGGCCAGCCCGCTGCCGATGACGTCCCGCCGGCCCCACCGGCCCGGCACGTCGAGCAGTTCCACCCGGCCGAACCGTGCCGGCACCCGCGGCGCCATCAGCAGGTGCTCGCCGACCGCCTCCAGCCCGAGCAGGGCGCGCAGCAGCAGGAAGGGGGCGGCCGTCGCCATCGCCTGCGGGCTGTTCGCGGTCGGGTAGCGCACCGGATACTCGGTCAGCTCGCGGGGATAGCCGGCGAACGCCTCGGGCAGCTGGCCGTGGAAGTACCGGGAGGCGTCCACGATGGCCTCGGCGACCCGCCCCGCCTCCGCCGAGAAGCCGTACCGGCGAAGGCCCCAGGTGATCAACGCGTTGTCGAACGGCCACACCGAGCCGACGTGGTAGCCGATCGGATTGTAGCGCTCCTGTTCGGTGGCCAGGCTGCGGATCCCCCAACCGGAGAAGAGCCGGGGCCCGACCAGGTGGGCGGCCACCTGCGCGGCCCGCTCCGCCGGGACGATGCCGCTCCACAGCAGGTGGCCCATGTTGGACGCCAGCGCGTCGACCTGCCGGCCGTCGCCGTCCAGGGCCAGCGCGTAGTAGCCCCGGTCGGCGATCCAGAAGTCCCGGTCGAAGCGCTCCCGCAGCGCCGCCGCCTCCCGCTCCAGCCGGTCGGCGTACGCCGGGTCACCCCAGAACTCCCGGGCCATCCGCGCGCCGCGCATCTTCGCGTCGTACGCGTACCCCTGGAGTTCGCAGGTGGCCAGGGGCGGGCCGGGCAGCCGTCCGTCGGCGGAGCAGATCGCCTCCGGCGAGTCCTTCCAGCCCTGGTTCGCCACTCCGGAGCGCTCGTTGCGTCGCTGGTACCGGACATAGCCGTCACCAAGCAGGTCGCCGTACTCGTCGATCCAGCGCAGCGCCGCACGGGCCTCGTCCTCGAACTCCCGCACCAGGTCGACGTCGCCGGTCCACCGCTCGTACTCGTCGAGCAGGATCACATACAGCGGGGTGGCGTCGGCGCTGCCGTAGTACGGGGACTCCGGGCGCTCCTCGAAGGCCACCATCTCCCCGTAGCGGAACTCGCGGAGGATCTTGCCGGGCTCCTCGTCCCGGAAGTCGTCGAGCACCGAGCCCTGGTCTATGCCGAGCATCCGCACCGTGGCCGACGCGAGCTCGGACGCGACGGGCAGCGCCATGAAGCTGGTCAGGATGCTGTCCCGGCCGGTGATGGTCGCCGCCCAGGGCAGGCCGGCGGCGGGCATCACCTGGTCGGGCAGGGTCAGCGGCGAGTAGCGCAGGGCCGCCAGGTCCACCAGGCTGCGCCGGTAGACGTCGGTCAGCGCCTCCCAGTCGCAGCTGAGCTGCGGCGTCCGGGACAGCCAGTTCGCCAGGTCCTGCTGCCGTTCGCCGGCACCGGCCCGGGGCCGCCGCTCCAACCGGTCGCGGACGTCCACGCCGTCCGGCCGCAGCACCTGCGCCTGCACCCGCACCGTCGTCGTCCAGGCCTGCTTGGGCGCCAGCCGCACCGTCCAGGTCAGACCCTGCTCGTCCGCCCGCACCGGTTCGCTGCTGGTCACCAGCGTCTCCCGCCGGAACCTCTCCCGCTGATAGCCCAGGCGCAGGCCGCGCTCCTCGAACCGCTGGTAAAACCGCCCCGGCGGCCGGCGCTCCTCGGTCACGCCCAGGATCGGGGAGAAGTCGCTGCCCACGTCGAGCCGTACGGTGTACTCCACCGGCACGTGGTCGTGGTTGAGCACCGTCAACCGTTCCTCGAAGACACCGCCGGTGATCGTCCGCTCCCGGATGACCGACGACTTGGCGTCCACGTAGTGCGTCGGTCTGCCCGGCACGAGGAAGAACCGCAGGTGGAGGTGGTCCCGCTCGGCGATGGAGAGCGGGTGGAGCCGGTCGCCGTCCAGGGTGAGCCGCCACACCGACAGGAACCGGGTGTCGAAGTCGAAGAAGCCGCACGGGTTGGCCACGTTCGCCTCGATGTCGCCGTTGTCCTCGCTGAGCACGAAGACGTTGCCGTCCAGCACGCGGACCAGGTCCGGCTTCATCCCGGCTCCCCGCGCCCACCGGTGAGGGCCCGCGGGTCCCGCGCCCCGGGCGGCGCCGGGAAGAGCCGCTCCAGCAGGACCACGAACCGGAAGTGCCCCTCGGCGGTGAGGTCGTTGCGCAGCCAGGCGGTGAGCGGCTTGGCCTCACCGCGGGCCATCCGGAGGAAGAAGTCCCGCCGGGTCCGGATCACCGTGTCGGCGTCCCGCGCCCGGCGGTCCACCGCGATCCGGCCGTGGGAGATGGTCAGGTGCCAGACGTCGACGCCACCGTCCTCCTCCAGCTCGAACCGGATCATGCCGGCGGTGCGGCTCAGCAGCCGCTCGGGCGCCCGCCGGGCGAGCTGCGCGAAGAACGTCTCGATCGGATCGGACACCGCACCGCCTCCCGGGAGAGGGTCGTCACGCCGCCGGCACCGACGCCGGGCGGGCCGCGACGACGGAAGCGTCCGCACCGCCTCGGGCGCCGCCCCAGACTAACTCCGGGCCCCGGCGTGGACCTGGGGATCGGGGAACTGCGGAAGGCGGGCAGGATGGCGGCATGCGCCTGGTCTCCCTGCTCCCCTCGGCCACCGAGATCATCTACGCCCTGGGGCTCGGCGACGAGCTGGTCGGGGTCACCTTCGAGTGCACGGTGCCGCCCGCGTACCGGGCCGGCACCACGATCGTGGTGGGCGGCCGGGACACCCGGGACATGAGCCCCGGAGAGATCGACGCGTACGTCAAGGGCCAGCTCGCCGCCGGGTCGGACCTGTACACCCTGCACGCCGGCGCACTGGCCGGGCTGGACCCGGACCTGATCCTCACCCAGGACCTGTGCCGGGTCTGCGCGCTGCCGTCGGGCCGCGTCGCGGACGCCGTCGACCACCTCGGCTGCCGCGCCGAGGTGCTGTCGCTCGACCCGTACACCCTGGCGGACGTGCTGGACACGATCCTGGCGGTGGGCGCGGCGGCCCGGGTGCCGGATCGGGCGGAGGCCCTGGTCGACGCGTTGCGGGGGCGGCTCGCGGCGGTCCGCGCGGCGGTGGCCGGCCGGACCCGGCGGCGGGTC
>NZ_MUYZ01000283.1:0-9005 GCF_003013775.1 Micromonospora sp. MH33 | reverse complement strand
CCTCGACCGGGTGGGCGACCGCGGCGTAGGCGGCGGTGGCGGCGTCGGCCAGTGCGGCGGCGAGCTGCCGGCCGCGGACCGCCGGGGCGGCGGCGAGCGCGTCGGCGAAGCCGCGCAGGATCTGCGACAGGATCACCCCGGAGTTGCCCCGCGCCCCGAGCAGCGCGCCCCGGGCCATCAGCCGCAGGGCGTGCCCGTGCGGGGTGTGCCCGTCGTCGGGCAGGGTCTCCAGGTCCATGGCGAGGGCCTGCTGGGCCGAGGTGAGGGTGAGCACCAGGTTGGTGCCGGTGTCGCCGTCGGGCACCGGGTAGACGTTGAGGTCGTCGATCTCGCCCTGGTGCCGCTGGAGGGCGGCCAGCCCGCTCGCGCACCAGCGGCGCACCGCGGGGGCGTCGAGGGTCTCCAGCACGTCGGGAAGCCTACTGGCGCGCACCGACACGCGCCGGGCCCGGCCGCTTCCGGCCGGCGTGTCCGGCAACCCCGGGCCGGCGCGGCCCACCGGCGCCCCGGGTACGCTGGGCGGGTTCCGTCTCCGACAGCTCCAGCTCGGCGCGTCTGACGCCGCGCGCGACTGGAGCCGTCGGCCGCCGACCGGGCCGGTTGGGCGTACCGGCCGGTCATCGGGTAACCTGGCCAGGTTGCCCGGGCTGCGCCTGGCGGCGACCTCATGAACGTTTCAATCCCAGGAGTATCCCGTGGCTAGCGTGTGCGACGTCTGTGGCAAGGGGCCGGGCTTCGGCCACAACGTGTCCCACTCGCACCGGCGGACCAACCGCCGCTGGAACCCGAACATCCAGTCGGTGCGTACCCCGGCCGGTGGTGGCACCACCAAGAAGTTGCAGGTCTGCACCTCGTGCATCAAGGCCGGCAAGGTCACCCGCGCCTGACGCGGTAGCACCGCCTTCACAGCTTCGTCGGATGCCGGCGGACCCCTCGGGTCCGCCGGCTTCTGTCGTGTCCACGGCCCCGCGGTGACGGGTCGCCGACCGGCCGGCGGCCGGCCGGGCCGGCCCGGTTAGGGGGCTGCTGCGCCGGCCGTCCGTTCCGGCGTCACGCGTGGGGAGGAACGACCGTGGAGCTGGACCTGGGGCGGGAGCATCTGGTGGTGGTCGGCGGGTCGTTCGGCTCGCTGCGCTGGTTCGACCAGGAGCTGCCTCCCGGCAGCGTGGTCCTGGTCGAGGAGCCGGACGTGATCCGCCGCCGGGGTCTGGAGCGCTTCGCCGCCGAGCTGCCGATGATCTCCCGGCTGGTGCCAGCCGAGTACCAGACCGGCTTCGACGCCGACGCCCTGCTCACCCGGGAGCCCGGCCTCGCCACCGCCCGGCTGGTCCTGCCCGGCCTGGAGTACGCCGTCGGCGCCGCCGCCCGGCTGGCCGACCGGCTCGGCCTGCCCGGCGCCGGGGTGGCCGCCGCGGACGTGTTCTCCGACAAGCACCGGATGCGGCTGCTCGCCGACGCCACCGGCCTGGCCAACCCGGCGTACGAGCTGGTCGACGACCCGGCGCGGGCGGCGGAGTTCGCCCGGGCGCACGGTGGCCGGTGCGTGCTCAAGCCCACCCGCCGCTCCGGCAGCCTGGGCGTGCAGCTGGTCACCGACCCGGCGGAGATCGCCGCGCGCTGGGCGGCCAGCGCCACCCCGCTCGAGCCGGCCGAGGCCACCGAGCGCGGCCTGCCCACCGGGGTGCTCGTGGAGGAGCTGCTGGTCGGCTCGGAGCACAGCGTCGAGCTGCTGGTCGCCGAGGGCGAGACGATCTTCGCCAACGTCACGGACAAGCGGATCGCCGGCGGCCGGTACCCGGTGGAGACCGGGCACACCGTGCCGTCCGCGCTGCCGGAGACGGAGCGGCGGGCGCTCCGGGACGCGGCGGTCCGGCTCGCCGAGGCGGCCGGCTTCCGCAGCGGCATGCTGCACAGCGAGTGGATCCTGGCCGACGGCGTGCCGACGCTGGTCGAGTGCGCCGCCCGGATGCCCGGCGACATGATCACCGCGCTGGTCTCGATCGCCTACGAGGTCGACTTCATCGAGGCGTACCTGCGGGTGCTGCGCGGCGAGCGCCCCACGCCGCCGGCGCGGCCGACCGGCGCGGCGGCCGTCGAGTTCCTGGTCGCCCCGCCCGGTCGGGTCACCGCCGTCGACGGCCGGCGCGGCGCGCTGCGGGTGCCCGGTGTGCTCGACGTGCAGGTCGAGGCGAAGGTCGGGGACCACGTGCCGGAGCTGCTCTCCTCGGCGCACCGCAGCGGACACCTGCTGGCCTGGGGCGCCACCCCCGCCGAGGCGGAGAGCGCCGCCCGCAAGGCCGCCGGCGAGATCCGGATCACCGTCGGCTGACCCGGGGTCAGAGCGGGCGGCCGAAGGAGAGGCAGCCCGGGGCGTCCTGGTAGAAGCCGAAGTTCGGGATCCGCTCGTAGCCGGCCGAGGTGTACATGGCGATCGCCTCGGGCTGCCTGTCGCCGCACTCCAGGATGATCCGCTTGCGGCCCTGCTCCCGGGCGGAGTCCTCGACCGCCGCGAGCACCGCACGGGCCACGCCCCGGCCGCGGGCGGTCGGCGCGGTGTACATCCGCTTCAACTCGGCCGTTTCGCCGTCGTCGCCGTGGCTGCGCCACCCGCCGCAGCCCACCGGCTGCCCGTCGAGGTAGGCGACCAGGAAGGTGCCGGCCGGCGGCTCGAACTCGGCCGCGTCGACCGGCGTCTCGTCGCCGCTGCCGCCGTACCGCCGGCCGAGGTCGGCCAGGGCCGCCCGGATCAACGCCTGCGACTCGGGCGCGTCGAAGCGCCGCACCCCGATCTCGATCTCGCTCACGGACTGAAGCGTACGACCGGGACCCGGCCCGCCCGAGGCCCGATCCCCGGCATCGGACGCAGATCACTCCGTCCGGCGGAAGTGGTCCCAGCCGGCGGTGCCCGCGTAGGGCCCGCCGTCCACGGTCACCCCGGCGCCCTCGGTCACCCGTCCGACCGGCCGCCAGCCCTCGGGCAGCGTCGCGGTCGCCGGGAAGGTCGCCGCGAGGGCGTGGTCGTCGCCCCCGGCCAGGATCCAGGTGTACGGGTCGACGCCGAGCGCCTGCGCCGCGTCGCGCATCTGCCGGGGCACCTCGAACGCCTCCCGGGTCAGGTCGACGGCCACCCCGCTGGCCTTCGCCACGTGCCCCAGGTCGGCCAGCAACCCGTCCGACACGTCGATCAT
Organism: Micromonospora sp. MH33; assembly: GCF_003013775.1. NCBI lineage: Bacteria > Bacillati > Actinomycetota > Actinomycetes > Micromonosporales > Micromonosporaceae > Micromonospora > Micromonospora sp. MH33. The sequence goes on along the minus strand of NZ_MUYZ01000283.1, from coordinate 5,817 downwards.
GGCGGTGGCGCCGTGCCCGGCGGCCTCCGGGCCGGCCGCGTACGGCACCTCGGGGCGGCGGAACGCCTCCACCAGCAGCCGGGGGGTACGGAACCCCCGGGACAGCACGGTGTAGCCGGCGGCCGCCCAACCGGTCCGTCCCGCGAGGGCCACCACGTCGCCCGGGCGGGCCCCGGAGCGGACCACCGGCGGCCGGCCGGCCAGGTCACCGAGGGCGGTCACCGCGATGGTCAGCGTCGGGCTGGCGGACATGTCCCCGCCGACCACGCTCGCGCCCACCAGGGCCGCCTCGGCGCCCAGCCCGTCGGCCAGCTCCTCGGCCCAGGCCGGGTCGAGGTCGGCCGGCATGCAGAGGGCGACCAGCAGCGCGGTCGGGGTGGCCCCCATGGCCGCGATGTCGGCCAGGTTGGCCGCCGCCGCCCGGTGTCCCACGTCGCGGGCCCCCGACCAGTCCCGCCGGAAGTGCCGCCCCTCCACGAGCACGTCCGTGGAGGCCACCACCCGCCGGTCCGGCGCCGCGACCACCGCCGCGTCGTCTCCGGGGCCGAGCAGGCAGCTCTCCCCCTGGGCCAACCGGGCGGTCACCCGGTCGATCAGCCCGAACTCACCGACATTCGCGACCGTCATGCCGTCCCCTCGTCGCGCTCTTCAAGCTCCGCAGTCCCGCCAGCACTGCCCCGACGTGTGCTCACTCACCGCGTCCCGCCGGCGACCGATACAGATCAGGGCCGCTCCGTAGGGTAGTTTCACCCTTCGGGCCGCCCCAGGCGGCGACGGACGGAGGTCGAGTCGTGGTACAGGCGTACATCCTCATCCAGACGGAGGTCGGTCGGGCGCGTGACGTGGCCGGTCTGATCGCGGACCTTGCCGGCGTGGTACGCGTCGACGCCGTCACCGGGCCCTACGACGTGGTCGTCCTCACCGAGGCGAACACCGTGGACGAGCTCGGCAAACTCATCGTCAGCAAGGTGCAGATGGTGCCCGGCATCACCCGCACCCTCACATGTTCGGTGGTGCGGCTGTAAGTGGAAGAAGTCACGTCCTCCCCCGCTTCCGACGAGTCCCGCCCGGCGCGTCGCGACCGGTCGAACCGCAGCGCCGCGCTCTGGGCCACGCTGGTCGCGGTGCCGGTCACCCTGGCGGTGGCCGGGTTCACCTTCGCCAAGCTCGCCCCCGACACCCCGGCCGCCGCGCCGAGCCCGTCGGCGAGCGCCGTGCGGCCGCAGTCGACCACGCCGGTCGAGCTGCCGGCCCCGGTCCTGGCCGAGCGCCCGGCCACGGTGTGCCGCGCCCTGGTGTCGCAGCTCCCGGCGACCGTCCGCGACCTGGCGCAGCGTCCGGTCACCGCGGGCGCCGAGCAGAACGCCGCGTACGGCGACCCGGCGCTCACCGTGGCCTGCGGCGGCACGCCGCCGGTGGTGCAGCCCACCGACGAGGTCTGGTCGGTGAACAAGGTCTGCTGGCACGCCGTGCAGGAGGCGGACGCCACCGTGCTGACCACCGTCGACCGGGAGACCCCGGTCCGGGTGCGCGTCCCGAAGCAGTACGAGCAGCCGCTCCAGTGGGTCACGCCGATCTCCGACGCGGTGGTCGCCTCGGTGCCGGCCGCGAAGACCGCCCCTTCCGGCTGCTCCGCCTGACGCCCTCCGCCCGCCCCGGGGCGCCCGACGGCTCCCGGGGCGCGGCGACCGGTCAGCGGCCGGCGCGCCGCAGCGCGGTGCGGATGAGCCGGTTGACCAGCTTCGGATACTCCAGCCCGCTGGCCGCCCACATCCGGGGGAACATCGAGGTCGGGGTGAAGCCCGGCATGGTGTTGATCTCGTTGAGGTAGACGTCCAGCTCCGGGGTGACGAAGAAGTCGGCCCGGGCCAGGCCCGAGCAGTCCAGCGCGGTGAACGCGCGGGTCGCGTACTCCCGCACCTGCCGGGTCACCTGCTCGGGCAGGTTCGCCGGGATGTCGTACTCGCAGGCGTCGTCGATGTACTTGGCCTCGAAGTCGTACCAGTCGTGGCCGGAGACCACCCGCACCTCGGCCAGCACCGACGCCTCCGGCGCCCCGCCGGCCTCGCCCTCCAGCACGCCGCACTCGATCTCGCGGCCCACGATCGCGCCCTCGACCAGCACCTTGGTGTCGATCTCCCGCGCGGTCGCGACCGCCGCGTCGAGCTGCGCCCAGTCGTCGACCTTGGTGATGCCGAACGAGGAACCGGCACGGGACGGCTTGACGAAGACCGGCAGCCCGAGGCGCTCCTTGTCCTCCTCGGTCAGCGTCATCCCGGCGCGCAGCACCACGTACGGGCCGACCGGGATGCCCTCGGCGGCGCAGAGCTTCTTGGTGAACTCCTTGTCCATGGCGGCCGCCGAGGCGAACACGTTCGCGCCGACGTACGGGATGTCGGCCATCTCCAGCATCCCCTGGATGGTGCCGTCCTCGCCGTAGGCGCCGTGCAGCACGGGGAAGACCACGTCCACGTCGGCCAGCGCCACGGGGCCCTGGGTCGGGTCGAGCACCATGAGGCCACCCACCGCCGGGTCGGCGCGCAGCACCAGCTCGGCGCCGGAGCCGGCGGTGATCTCCGGGAGCTTCCGGTCGGCGATGGCGAGCTGGCCGGGGTCACCGCTGGCCAGCACCCACTGGCCCTGCCGGGTGATGCCGACCGGCACGACCTCGAACTCGTCCGGGTCGAGGGCGGCCAGCACGCTGCCCGCGCTCACGCAGGAGATGCCGTGCTCCGGGCTGCGGCCGCCGAAGACGATCGCCACGCGGGTCTTGCCTGGGGTGGTCACTGGAGTCACCTCTTCGTTCGCGACTGCGGCTGGCCGTGCTCGCCGGTGGCGCTCACCCGCTGACCTTACTGTGCGTGGCGAGCGCCGGTAGCCGATACCCGGGGAGACGACGCGGCGGCCGGCATTCGGTCAATGACCCGTATACGGGGAGTAACAGGGCGTGCGCGGGAGCGCGGAGACGAACCGGCGGCGACCCGGTCGCGTGATCGAAACGGCGCGAGCTGTGGTGAGCCCGGGCGGCCGGTGGCGGGACCTGCCACCGGCCGCCCGGCTCCCCGCCCCCGTCACCGCGTCCCGGGGGCGGGCCCGGTTCAGTTCAGGTGGTCCGGGGTCCGCGGCCGGCGCCCGACCGCGATGACCTTGACCCGTTGCCGGCCGGCGCGGACCATGCCCAGCGCCATGAAGGCGCCGGCGATCCGGTCCGCCGCCTCCCGGTTGTTCGCGCCGACGACCTGCCGGCGCCGTTCGGGGCTGGTCCGCTCGTTGCGCCAGACCCCGTCGAGGGGGCGCACGTCGGTGAGGACCACGAGGAACCGGGTCATCCCCGTCCACCCCCGGCGTGGCAGGCCGTCACCGTCATCGCGTCTCCTCCCCGCCTGGCATGCCGGTACGGGCACGCGGCGATCGGGTCGTGGGGGAGTAAAACCCGATCGCCGCGCGCCCCATCCCCTCCGGTCGCTCACCACCACCGTCGCCACGACAACCGGCAGTGAGGACGCCGTGACAGATTGACAGGTGGACACGCATGAATGCAACTCTCATCGAATTTCTCTCATGCCCGCTCTCCCATTGATGTGCGACCATCGATCCATGGCGCCGAAGACCGCCCGGGCCCGACGGCTCGGCATCGCCCTGCGGACCCACCGGGAGGCAGCCGGCCTCACCCTGGAGTCCGCGGCCGACGAGATCAACAGCACCCGCAGCACGCTGTCCCGCTACGAGAACGCGCAGACGCTGGTCAACCCGGCCACCGTGCGGGCGCTGCTCACCCTCTACGGGGTGGGCCCCGACGAGATCGCCGCGGCGGTGCAGCTCGCCAAGGACGCCCGCAAGCCCGGCTGGTGGGTCTCCTACTCGTACCTGCTCGACCGCCGGACCATCGACTTCATCGCCCTGGAGGCGGAGGCGACCGGGATCGCCAACTTCGAGCCGTCGGTAGTGCCGGGCCTGCTCCAGACCGCCGACTACATCCGCGGGGTGATGCGCGGCGGCCCGCACACGCTCAGCGACGAGCAGGTGGAGCAGCGGGTCAAGCTGCGGCTCGACCGCCAGCAACGGCTCACGGGTGACGATCCGCCGATCCTCGACGCCATCATCGACGAGGGGGCGTTACTGCGCCCGGTCGGGGACCGGGCGGTGATGGGGGGTCAGCTGCAGCACCTGTTGAAGATGGCCGAGCTGCCCAACATCACCGTGCAGGTGATCCCCCTGGCGGCCGGATACCACCGGGGGACGCGGGGGTCGCTGCACATCCTGGAGTTCGCGGATCCGGAGGACCCGATCATCGCCTCGGTGGAGACGGTCGCCGGGCAGATGGTGCTGGACCGGCCGGGCGACCTGCGTACCTGCACCAAGATCATGGAGCACCTGCGGACCGTGGCGCTGAGCCCGGCGGCCAGCCGGGACGAGCTCCTCCGCCTGCTGAACGAGAGGTAGAAGCGATGAACGGCACGAACAGCGGCCGCCCGGTGGCGACCGGTTGGCGCAAGAGCAGCCACAGCGGCGATGAGGGCGCGTGCGTCGAGATGGCCCTGCTGCCGGAGGCGGTCGCGGTCCGCGACTCCAAGGACCCGACCGGCCCGGTGCTGCTCTTCCCCCCGGCGGCCTGGGCCGCCTTCACCGGCGCCCCGCCGCGCACCTGATCGGGCGCGGCGGCACCGTCGAGCCCAGCGCGCCGGACCTGGCCGTGACGCCGCGGCTCAGCCGGCGACCAGCGGGCCGGCGGCGGCCCCGCCGCGGACCGCCTCCAGCGCCGCGATGGCCACCCCGCGCGCCCCGGCCATGTCCCGGTCCGGGACCAGGGCGAAGGTGGCCACCGCGCGCTGCTCGGCACGGAGCACGGTGTGCTCCCGCACGGTGGCCAGGAACCAGTCGCGGAACTCCGGCGCGGCCTCCACCACCCCGCCGCCGACGAAGTACGCGTGCGGGTCGGTGAAGTTGGCCGCGATGGTGAACAACCGGCCCAACGCCATGGCCTGCTGGGTGAAGACCTCGCGGGCCAGCGGGTCGCCCCGCTCGCCGTGTCCGCGGACCAGCTTCGCCGCCCGGGCCGGCTCCTCGGCCGCCAGCGGATGCCCCGGGAACCGGCTCAGCCAGTACGGCAGCAGGTTGTGCTCGATGGCGGTGAGCGAGGCGACGCTCTCCGCGTCCCCGGCGAAGCCGCAGGCGCAGAGCGGCACCGCCTGACCGGGCCCGAGCAGCCCGTCGAGCGGGATGTGCACGTGCCCGAACTCGCCCGCCATGCCGGCCGCGCCGCCGACCACCCGGCCGCCCTCCACCACGCCGCCACCGAGCCCGGTGCCGACGATCGCGGCGACCGAGGAGCGGTCCATCGCGTCGGCGCCGAAGTGCACGTGGTGCGCGTAGAGGGCCGCCGCGTTGCCGTCGTTGGCGTAGACCACCGGCAGGCCGAGCCGGTGCTCCAGCGCGCCGCGCACGTCGTAGCCGCGCCAGGCCGGCTGGGAGAAGTTGGTCGAGCCGCGTGAGGAGATCACCCCGGTGGCACTGGCCGGGCCGGGGGTGTCCAGCCCGACCGCGCGGACCAGCTCGCGGGGCACCCCGGTCAGCGCCAGCACGCCGTCCAGAGCCCGAGCGAGGGCCTCGATCGCCGCCTCCGGCCCGGCCCGCACCTCGCTCGGGATCTCCACCAGCCCGTCCACCAGGAACCGGCCGTCGACCGTCAGCACGGTGGCGTTGTTGCTCGTGCCGCCGTTGTCCAGACCCACCACCACCGGCACACCCGCGCTGCCCACCGCCACCGCCTCCCGCCGAGCCTGGTCCGAGGCTAGTTGGCGGTGCGGTGTCCCGCCA
>NZ_MUYZ01000282.1:0-9006 GCF_003013775.1 Micromonospora sp. MH33 | reverse complement strand
CGAGGCCCGCGCCGCCGCCGTCCGCGACGGGCTGACCGTGGCCGGCGCGGCGCTCGCCGTGCCGGGCCTGGTCGGCGACGGCGGCCTGGTCCGGCTCGCGCCCAACCTCGGCTGGCGCTACGTCGACGTGCCCGCCCTGCTCGCCGGGCACCCGCTCGCCGCGCCCGTCGACGGGATACCCCCGCTGGTGGTCGACAACGAGGCCAACCTGGCCGCCCTCGGCGAACTGCACGCCGGCCCGCCCGGCTCGGCCAGCTTCCTGCACATCACCGGCGAGATCGGCATCGGCGCCGGCATCGTGCTCGACGGGGTGCTCTACCGGGGCGCGCGCGGCTGGAGCGGCGAGATCGGTCACATCCCCGTGCAGCCGCAGGGGCGGCCGTGCCGCTGCGGCGGCCAGGGCTGCCTGGAGCGGTACGCGGGCCAGGAGGCGATCCTGGCCGCCGCCGGCCTGGCCGGCGCGGACCTGCCGGCGGACACCGCCGCCACCCGGCTGGCCGACCTGGCCGGGGCGGGCGACCCGGCCGCCCTGGCCGCGCTGGCGGACGCCGGAACGGCCCTCGGGGTGGCCGTGTCGGGCGTGGTGAACCTGCTGGACCTGGACACCGTGGTGCTCGGCGGCGGATACGCCCCACTGGCCCCCTGGCTGCGGCCACCGGTGGTCGAGGAGATCTCCCGGCGGGTGCTCACCGCCGCCTGGTCGCCGGTGACGGTGCGCCCGGCCGCGCTCGGGGCGCGTTCCGCGGCGGTCGGCGGGGCGGCCTCGGTGATCCGCCGGATAGTCGAGCGGCCGGTCGGCTGGCTGGCCACCTCGTCGACGAGTGGCTCGACGGCCAGGGGCACGACGGCATCGCCATGCTGATCGTGGCGGCGGGGTGACCCGGCCGGGTCAGGCGGTGCGGGCCACCGGCGGCTCGCCCGGTGACTCCGGCCCGGCCAGCGGGTCGCCGATCCGGTCCCCCGAGGGCTGGAGCACCGGCCAGCCCTCCGCGGGGGCGGCCTCCCCGCGCCGGCCGACCTCGTCGAACTCGCGCATCCCGCGCAGCAGCGCGGCCCGCCCCTCCGCGCTCATCCCGGCCAGGATCCGGTCCAGCCGGTGGCGCCGGTCGGCGCGCAGCTCGGCGAGGAGTCGGGTGGCCGTCGGGGTGAGGTGCAGGGCGATCTCCCGCCGGTCGTACCGGCCCGGCTCGCGCTCCAGCATCCCGGCCGCGACCAGCCGGTCGCAGAGCCGGCTGGCGGAGGAGAGCAACATGTCGGTCAGGGTGGCGAGGCGGCGGAGGTTGATCCCGTCGTACTGCTCGACGACCATGACCGCGCGCAACTGGGCGCCGGAGAGCCGACTCGTGGTCCGCTCCCGGGCCGCCTCCCAGACAGCCAGCAGGGTGCCCGCCGCCTCGTCGAGGGCAGCGGCCATACTCGCATCAGGTCCGTCGGGACCGCGTTCTTCGGCCATGGTGCGCCCGAGACTACCCGGCTCACCAGGCCGGCGACCTGTGCAAAGGAGCAAAGATGAGCGGACCGGTGGATCGGGCGCGGCGGAGCCTCACCGAGGCGCCGACGGACCAGCTCGTCGACCGGCTCGCCACCGAGCTGGAACAGTCGTACGGGATCACCCGCACCGAGCTGTACCAGGTCGACTACCGGCTGGCTGCGCTGCTGCCGCTGGCCGGGGGTGAGCCGATCGTCACCCCCGGGCACCCGGCGTGGCGGTGCTTCGACCACCAGGAGCCGATCGTCTCGGAGGGCACCGGCTGGTTCCCGGTCGGGATGCGCGGCGAGCGGCGCGGGGTGCTCCGGCTCTCGCCGGTGCCGGCCGACCCGGCCGCCCTGGACGCGCTGGACGCCGTCGCCACCGCGCTCGGTCACGAGCTGGCCGCCGTGGCGGCCACCACCGACATCTACCTGACCGCCCGGCGCAGCCGGCGGCTCACCCTGGCCGCCGAGATGCAGTGGGAGCTGCTGCCGGGCCGCAGCCGGATCCGCCCCTCGTTCAGCCTCGCCGGCCAGCTGGAGCCGGCGTACGCGGTGCGCGGCGACGGCTTCGACTGGTCCGACGACGGCCACCGGCTCTGGCTCTCGGTGGTCAACGGCTCGGGTGAGGGAGTCGCCGCCGCCATGCTCACGTCGCTGGCCACCCATGCGCTGCGCAACGCCCGCCGCGCCCGGCTGGGGCTGGCCGACCAGGCCGCCCTGGCCGACCAGGCGATCTACGAGCTGCACCGGGGCGAGCAGCACCTCTCCGCGCTGCTGCTGGAGCTGGACCTGGCCACCGGGACGCTGACCGTGGTCGACGCCGGCTCGCCCCGCCTGGTGCTGCTGCGCGACGGCGAGGTGACCGAGCAGGTCCTGGACAAGCAGTTCCCGCTCGGCATGTTCGAGGGCACCGACTACCGGGAGCAGCAGTTCCAGCTGCACCGGGAGGACCGGCTCTTCGTGGTCAGCGACGGGGTGATCGACGCCACCGCCGAGCGGATCCGCTACGGCGAGACCGCGCTGGACCGCTTCCTGCGGCGGACGGGCCCGATGGAGCCGCTGGACGCGGTCCGGTCGCTGATCGGCGACCTGCGTGCCTTCGTGGCCGGCGACCTGGTCGACGACGCGGTCGTGGTCTGCCTGGACTGGCTCGGCCCGCAGCCCTGACCCGCCCCGGCCGCCCGCCGGCTCAGTAGGCGCCGCGACTGTTGACCACCGCGCCGAAGGTCTTCCAGAGGATGGTCAGGTCGGCGGCGAGCGACCAGTTCTCCACGTAGTAGAGGTCCAGCCGGATGCCGTCCTCCCAGCTCAGGTCGGACCGGCCGCTGACCTGCCACAGGCCGGTCATGCCGGGCTTGACCAGCAGCCGGCGGGCCACGTCGCCGTCGTACCGGGCCACCTCGGAGGGCAGCGGCGGGCGGGGCCCGACCAGGCTCATCTGGCCGAGCAGCACGTTCGCCAGCTGGGGCAGCTCGTCCAGGGACCACTTGCGCAGCAGCCTGCCGACCCGGGTCACCCGCGGGTCGTCGCGCATCTTGAACATCAGGCCGTCGGTCTCGTTGCGCGCGGCCAGCTCAGCGAGCAGGGCGTCGGCGTTGACCACCATGGTGCGGAACTTGAAGACGCCGAACTCCTTGCCGCCCTGGCCGACCCGGGTCTGGCGGAACAGCACCGGGCCCCGGCTGTCCAGCTTGATGGCGAGCGCGATCACCGCCACCAGGGGGGCCAGCAGGAGCAGGGCGATCAGCGAGATCGAGCGGTCGACCAGACCCTTGACCAGCTTGCGGGCGCCCCGGAACTCGGGCGCCTCGACGTGGATCAGCGGCAGGCCGGCGACCGGCCGGGTGTGGATGCGCGGGCCGGCGACGTCGGTCAGCGCCGGGGCCACGACCAGTTCGACCCCGGTGCCCTCCAGCTGCCAGCCCAGTCGGCGCAGCCGGGCCGCGGTGAGTTCACCCGAGGCGGTGACCGCCACGGTGTCCGCGCCGATCGCGGTGGCCGCCTCGGGGATGCCCCGGAACGAGCCGACCACCGGCACGTCGCCCAGCCGCTGCGGCACCGGGGCGAGCAGCGCGTCGGGAATGCAGGCGCCGACCACCTGGTAGCCGGCGTACGGCTCGCGGCGCAGGGTGTGCACCAGTTCCAGCACGTGCGCGGTGTCGCCGACCACCAGCACCTTGCGGGACCAGCCGGCGCCCCGGTCGCGGGCGCGGTGCAGCCGCTTGCGGGCGGCGAACCGGGCCACCTCCAGGCCGACCGTGCCGACCGCGAAGGAGATGGCCAGGAAGCCCCGGGAGACCCCGACGTCGGCGATGTAGCCGGCGATGGCGATGCCGCCGGCCAGCCGCAGGCTCGCCGCGTTGACCCGCCGGTACTCGTCGGCACCGTAGCCGAGCACCTGGTCGTCGTAGCAGCGCATCGCCTTGAGCGAGACCAGCCAGACCAGCAGCAGGGCGGGCGCGACCACCACGTACGGGATCTCCGAGCCGCTCGGCTGCTCGTCGCCGAACCGGGCCACGTAGCCGATCAGGATGGCCACGGCCAGCACGGAGGTGTCCAGCACCACGAGGAGCCGGATGTAGGCCCGCTCCGCGGCGCGGGTCGCCGGACCGGGGCGGTCGCCACCCGGTCGCGACGACGTGCTGGCTGGGGTCAACAGCGTCGCCGAGGTCACCGGCCCTCCCCACTTCGCTCAGGACGACCCCGCGCCGCGCGTTCCCGGTGGGGAATCCGCGGTTCGGGGCACCCGGTCATCTTGCCTCGACAATTATGGTTACCGATTGCTTCGGACGTATTACCGTCAGTTCTCGCCCGGCCACCGGGGCCGGGAAGCGTTGCGCCGTACCGGATCTGCCGGTACGGCGGAACGGGTGCGCTGTGTGTCGGATCAGCGCGGCGCCGGCGGACGCAGCGCGATCGCCTGCAGGAAGATCTCGCCGATCTTACTGGGGTCGGTGGTGACGAAGGAGCCACCGCCGGTCACGTCCGTGATCGACTTGAGTTCGGCGCGGCTGACCTCGGTGCCGATGCCGATGATAATCACCTGCACCGGCTGCTCTTCGTCCCGCAGCTTCTTGAGCTGGTCGAGCAGCGCCTTCTGCGTGATGCCGTTGGCGTCGTCGTTCTTGCCGTCGGTGAACAGCACGATCGAGTTGACCTTGCCCGGCTCCCAGTCCTGCTGGACCTTCCGGTACGCCGCGAGCATGGTGTCGTAGAGCCCGGTGTCGCCGTCCGAGGGCCGGATCGAGGCCAGGCCCTGCTGGAGGGCGCCCCGGTTGCTCGACAGCGGCTTGATCCCGATCACTTCGCGGTAGTCCTGGGCACCGTTCAGGTTGGTGGAGAAGGTCCACAGTCCGATCGACCAGGAGTCGTCGAAGAGCCCCAGGCCCTGGCTCGCGGCGGCGACGGTGACCTGCTCCCGGCTGGCGCCGTTGGCGGTCGCCACCGGCTTCTTCATCGAGCCGGAGACGTCGACGACGCAGAGCATGCGACCAGACTGGGTGGCCACCGACCAGGTGGTGGTCGCCGTCTGGATGGCCTTCGGGTCCAGGTCGGTCGCGCCGCCCTGGCCGGACGGCGGGACGGCGCTCGCGCCCCCGTTCGCCGGGCTCGGTGCGCCCTGCGGCGCCTTGAACCCGTCGCCCCAGTTGCCGTCCGGGGCCCGCAGCGCCTGCGCCGCCAGCCGGTTCTTGAAGCTCGACGTCCGCAGCACCTCGAAGAGGACCCGGGCCGCCGACGCCTTGGTCGGCTCGATGCCGGGCAGCACCGCGAACGGGTAGTCCAGCGCGATCGGATCCGGCTTCATGTAGAGCGCGGCCAGCGGGATCGGCGGCTTGGTGTTGTTGTAGGCGATCACGTCCTCTTCCGACAGCGCCGCCGCGCCCAGCCCGTTGGCGATCGCCGTCGGGTCGGTGGAGCGCGGGAAGCGGGCGAGGAGGTCCTGCCGCAGCGAGGAGCGGTTGGTGGCCAGCGCCCGCAGCGCCCCGACCATCGCCTCCTGCGCCTTCGGCGACCCGGCGGCGCCGGTGGCGCTGGCGGCGGCGGTCAGCGAGAGCAGTCCGGACAGGCCGGCCGCGTCCTGGGTCGGCTCGACGATCCCGGCGCGTAGCGGCTTGCTGCTGGTGACCTGGCCCAGCAGGTCGGTCCAGCGGATCTCCTTGTCGGGCCAACCGATCCGGGAGGCCACCGGCTCGGGCAGGGCGACCACCACCGGACTGCGGGCGATCGAGGCGCCGTTGGCCGGCGCGAAGGCGGTGGCGCCGCCGCTCTTGAGCCGGACCAGCCAGGTGGAGGAGTCCGGCACCCAGACGTCCGGGGTGACCGCGGTGCCGCTGGCCTGCCCGACCCCGGCCAGGGTGGCGCCGTGCTTGCTCGCCACCGCGGCGGCCACGTCGACCGGCTCGGCGGCGGAGACGTTCACGGCGATGCAGGTGTCGCCGACCGCAGCGCCGTCGGCGACCCACTGGTCGGCCGCCCCGCGTACGGCCGGCGCGATCTCCGGGGCCGCCGCGAGGGACAGCTCGATCCGCCCCGAGCAGCTCGGCCCGGCCAGCTGCCGGTAACCGAACCAGGAGCCCGCTACGACGACAGCGAGCGCCGTCGCCGCGGCGACGGCGCCTGCCCCGTGGAGCTTTGAACGCATGCGATGGCGGCCAGACACGGTGACCATCTTGCGTATCTCGTGGGGTTACTGCCATAACCGTTCGGACGAAAGTTACGCAGGAGAAACAGTTGATCGCCAAATCATTACGTTGAGTGAGCGATCAGTTATCCGACTGTGATCGAATTCCACTGGGGACGGTGTCCCGGTCACCGGTCGGTCACGGACGGATGCAGGTGGGACTCGCCACCGGCACCGGCTCGCCCACCGGCTCGGGTACCCCGGTGCCCGGATCCACCCGGAAGATCCTGATCATGCCGGCCCGCTCGTCGGCCACGTAGAGGTGCTCGCCGGTCATGACGAAGTGCCGCGGCCACTCGCCCCCGGTGTCCACCTCGGCCACCAGCTCGGGCGCCACCCCGGCCAGCGCGAAGACCGCGACCGTGCCCACCCCCCGGTTGCCCACGTAGAGGAAGCGGCCGTCCGGCCCGACGGCGACCTCGGAGGGCTGCACGTGCCCGACCCGGCCGCTGGCGTCCACCCGTACCCGCTGGTGCAGCCCGTCCGGGGTCAGGTCGTACGCGGTGACCGTCCCGTCCAGCTCACCGACCAGCCAGCAGCGCCGCCCGTCCGGGTGCCGGGCCAGATGCCGCGGCCCGGCGCCGGCCGGCGTCCGCAGCCGGGGGGCGCGGGGCACCAGCCGCCCGGAGGCGGCGTCGAGGTCGTACCGGTAGACGGAGTCGGTGCCGAGGTCGACGGCGAGCAGCGGCCCGCCGTCCGGGTCGGGCGAGACCATGTGGCAGTGCGCGTGCTCCTGCCGCTCCGGGTCGGCGCCGTGCCCCTCGTGCCGGACCAGGTCGCTGCGCTCCCCCGGCGTCCCGTCGGCGCCCAGCGGGAACACCGCCACGCTCCCGCCGCCGTAGTTCGCCACGAACAGGTGCCGCCCGTCCGGGGCGACCGCCAGGTGGCAGGGCTCCGCCCCGCCGGTCGGGCGTACGGCCAGCGGGTCGAGGTCGCCGCCCGGGCCGACCCGGAAGGCGCTGACCTGCCCCTCGGCCAACTCGTTGACCGCGTAGAGCACCGGCAGCGCCGGATGCCGGACGAGGAACGACGGCGACGGGGTGACCGCCACCGTGCCGAGCGGCGTCAGCGCGCCGGTCGCCGGGTCGCGCCGGGCGGCGACGATGCCCTCGGCCCGCCCGTCCGTCTCCGCCGTGTAGCCCCCGATGTGGACGATCACGTCCTGCCCGGTCACCGCTCCCACCTTCCGCCGTCTCCACCGTCGATCCAACCAGAGGCTTCCCGGGGAGCCGGCCCGTTAGGCGTCATCCGGGGCACCGGTTTCCGGCCGGGCCGGGCCGCGCCGGGTGGGCGGACCGGGTCAGCCCACCGGCACCGGCTCGCCCCGCTGCCGCGCGACGTGCTCGACCAGCGAGATCAGCACCAGCTTCCCGGACTGCCGGTCCCGGGCGTCGCAGAGCACCAGCGGCACGTCCGGATCCAGGTCGAGGGCGTCGCGGACCGCCTCCAGGCTGAACCGGCGGGACCCGTCGAAGCAGTTCACCCCGACGACGAACGGGATGCCCCGCTGCTCGAAGTAGTCGATCGAGGGGAAGCAGTCGGCCAGCCGGCGGGTGTCGGCGAGCACCACCGCGCCGAGCGCCCCGAACGCCAGCTCGTCCCAGAGGAACCAGAACCGGTCCTGGCCCGGGGTGCCGAACAGGTAGACCTGGAGGTCGTCGTTGATGGTGATCCGGCCGAAGTCCATGGCCACCGTGGTGGTCGACTTCTGCTCCACCCCGGAGACGTCGTCGGTGCCGATGCCGGCGCCGGTCAGCACCTCCTCGGTCTGCAACGGCCGGACCTCGCTCAACGCGCTCACCAGCGTCGTCTTGCCGGCGCCGAAGCCACCGGCGATGAGGATCTTCAGAGCCAGCGGCACCCGCGGCGCGGCCGGCTCCCGGTCAAAGCGCACGGAGTCCACTGACCACCGCCTTGAGAATGTTGTCGTCGGGCAGGTGGGCGGCGGCCGGCGGCCGGCGCACCGTGACGAGCCCACGGGCGAGGAGGTCGCCGAGCAGCACCCGGACCACGCCGACGGCGAGATCGAGGTCGGCGGCGAGGTCGGCCACGGCCGCCGGCCGCCGGGCCAGGTCGACGAGGCGCCGGTGCTCCGGCTGGAGACCGGGCACGCCGGCCGGGTCGGCCCCCGGCGTCGTCAGGACGAACGCCACCAGGTCGAAGCCGTCGACCGGCGGGCGCACCCGGCCGCCGGTGAGGGTGTACGGGCGGACCACCGGGCCGGCGGCGGCGTCCAGCCACTCGTGCTGCGGGCCCGGCGACTCAGCCCGCATCGGTCGCCGCCGTGCGGGCCGGTGCGCTGAGGTTCTCGCCGACCCGGATGACCAGCATCGCCATCTCGTACGCCACCAGGCCGATGTCGGCGTCGGCCTCGCTCACCACCGCCAGGCAGGCGCCCTGCCCCGCGGCCGTGACGAACAGGTACGCCGACTCCATCTCCACCACGGTCTGCCGGACCGCGCCGCCACCCACGTGCCGGGTGGCCCCCTTGGCGAGGCTGGAAAAGCCGGAGGCCAGGGCGCAGAGGTGCTCCGCGTCGGTGCGGTCCAGGTCGGCGGAGGCACCGAGCAGGAGGCCGTCCGCCGACAGCACCACCGCCTGGCGGGCGGCCGGCACCCGCTCCACCAGGTCGTCGAGCAACCAGTCGAGATCGGCGTTCTGCCGCGTCGTGTGCACCACTAGGCGTCCCTCTCAGTCGCGGTTCGTTGGTCCGGAGCCGCCGCCGGCTCCGGAGGGGAGGGCTCGGCGGCGCGGCGGGCGCCGTCCCGGCGGCCGCGGGCGGTGCCGGCCTGGAGCGCGGACATGGCCCGCCGGGCCTCCTCGGGCGTGCGGTGCGCCGGGTTGTCGACGAC
>NZ_MUYZ01000281.1:0-9027 GCF_003013775.1 Micromonospora sp. MH33 | reverse complement strand
CCTGGCTGGCCGTGGGCCGGCGGCTGCGCGACGGCGGGCCCGGTGCGGACGCCCGCCCCGTCGCGCACTCCACCCGGGCCTTGCGCCGGCGGCTGGCCGAACGCCGCCCCGACGACCTGGTGCTCTGGGTGGAGACCGGCGCCGCGCCGGCCCCGGTCCGGACGGACCGGCTGGCGCGCTGAGCGGCCACCTCGCACGCGAACAGCTCGCGGCCACTCCCCGGCGTGCTGCCGGGAGTGGCCGCGAGCTGCGACCTACGGGCGTCCTGGTCAGTACCGCACCTGGTCGCGGGACTGCTGCGCGGTGTCCTTGACGTCCCGCGCGGCGGTCTTCGTGTCGTCCTTGACCGCGTGCACGGCGTCCTGCGCGGTGGCCTTCACCGACTCGGTGGCGTGCTGCGCCGGCTCGCGCAGCTCCTCCTTCAGCTCCCCGGCGACCTCGCTCAGCTTCTCCTTGACCACGCCGCCGTGCTCGGCGGCCTTCTCCTTGACCTGGGCGGCCACCTGCTGCTCGCGGCGGCTGGCCGGGATCAGCGAGGAGACCAGCATGCCGACGCCGAAGGCGATCACGCCGGCGGCGATCGGGTTGCCCTCGGACTTCTCCCGCAGCACGTGCGGCGCCCGCTGGGCGGCGTCGCCGACCGTCGAGGCGGCGGCGTGCGCCTTGTCGCCGACCGTGGACGCCGCCGAGGAGGCGTGGTCGCCCACCGAGTGGGCGGCGTAACCGGTGCTGTGGCCGAGGTCCGATGCGGTTCCCATCACCTTGTCCTTCACATTCGTCAGCGCGCTGCGGACGCGCTGCTTGCGGTCGTCGACGATGCGACTCGGGCTGACCTTGTACGCCAGGGCGTCCACGTCCGAGCTCAGGTTGGTGCGAGTGGCTTCGATCTCCCGGCGGATCTGGTCGGGGTCGGTGCTCATCGGGTGACTCCCTCCGGGTGCGGCTTGAGCGCGTCGGGGATGCGCTGCACGCTGTCGTTGGTCTGCTTGAGGCCGCGGATCCGCTCGGCGTTCTTCTTCGCCATCGAGTAGAGGACCGCGGCGACCACGGCCCAGATCACGGCCACGATCAGCGCGGCCAGGCCCGAATCCATCACGTTGTCCAGGAACTGCCACAGCGCGATGGAGACGAAGAGCGCCACCATGTAGCCGCCGAACCCGGCGCCACCGAAGAGGCCGGCGGCCTTGCCCGCCTTCTTCCCCTCCTGGCGGATCTCGGCCTTGGCCAGCTCGACCTCCTGGCGCAACAGCGTGGAGAGGTCGGTGGTGACCTGGCGCATCAGCTCACCGATCGAGCTGCCCCGGACCTCGTCCGCGGTGGGCGGCGCGCCCGCCGCCTGGTAGCCGGAGTCCAGTCCGGACCCCTGCGTCGGCATGCTCATGCCGTCGCCTCCCTTCTGCCGGTCAGGCCGTTCACGGACGGTTGACGCCGCTCGACGGCACGCCCGGCAGCGGGTCGGTCCGGCTCGGCGGGGGCAGCGGCTGGCCGGTGCCACCCTCCGGGTCGGCCCAGGTGTTCGGGGCGCCGCCACCCGGGTAGGTCACGCCCGGCGCGGAGTAGCCCGGGTCCGGCTCGGCGTACGTGCCGGGGGTCGGATCGAGGTAGCCGCCCGTCGGCACCTGCTCCGGCACCGCCCGGGAGGTCGGGATGACCGCGGTCCGGTCCGGGTCGTAGGACGGCCGGACACCGTCGGCGCCGTCGCCGATCGCCGCGATGTTCCGGGTCAGCCGGCCGGCGACCACGCCGAGCACGGCGGCGCCGAGCAGGAACGTGCCCGGGTTGCGGCGGGCGTAGGTCTTCACCTCGTTGAGCAGGTCGCCCGGCTCGCGCTGCTCCAGCCAGCCGGCCACGCCGTGCACCCGGTCGGCGGCCTGGTGGGCCAGCTCGGTGACCGGGCCCGCGCCACCGCCGTTCTGCGCCATCGAGCGCATCTCCTCGGCCAGCGACCGCAGCCCGCTCGCCGCGCGCTGCTGCTGCTGGCTGGTCTGGGCGGTGACCTGGTTCCGGGCCTCGCCGTAGAGGTTGCGGGCCTGGCGCTTCGCCTCGCCGACGACCTCCTGGCCCTGCTCCTTGGCGGTCTGGGCGACCGCGCCGCCCGCGTTGGCGGCCTCGTTGCCGACCTGGCGGGCCTGGTCACGGACCCCGCCGCCGTTGGTCGACTCGTACGTGCCGGACGTGGATGAGAGATCGTAGGTCATGATGTCCCTTCCGCTCGGAATTCGTAGCGGTTGTGCTCGGGGGGATCACGCCGAACGTGTCTGTCGGCGTGTCGAAATCCCTACCCCCGGTTGCCGGGTCCATGCCTGATTCGTCATTTCTCTGCGGAAGCCACCCGCGGCGGTCACACAATGGAGGGTCTGCCCGCCCGGGCGGCGGTGAGCTCCACGGAGGTGACAGCGATGGCACGTGCCGTGCGCGGACGCGCCCCGGCCCGGTCCCGGCCGGCGATCCAGAAGGTCGCCCTCGCGGTGGCCGCCGTCTTCGTGCTGATCGGCGTGCTCGGCTTCGTCCCCGGCTTCACCACCCACTACGGCGACCTGAGGTTCGCCGGCCACCACTCCGAGGCCAAGCTGATCGGCCTGTTCCAGGTGTCGATCCTGCACAACCTGCTGCACCTGCTCTTCGGCCTGGTCGGCCTGGTGCTGGCCCGCCGGATCGCCGGGGCGCGGCTGTTCCTGGCCGGCGGCGGCGCGGCCTACCTGGGCCTCTGGCTGTACGGCTTCGCCATCGACCGGGAGACCGCGGCGAACTTCATACCGCTCAACGACGCCGACAACTGGCTGCACCTCTTCCTCGGCTTCGGCATGCTCGCCCTGGGCCTGCTGCTGAACAACGAGGTGGGCACCGGCGGCCGGCCGGACAGCCCCCTCGACCGACCCTGACCAGCACGGTCACCCGTTCGGGCGGCGTCGCCCGCGACACACCGGGGACGCGTTTGCCCGATCACCGCCCGGGGCAGGAGGACCAACCACGGGGAGTGACCCCGGCGGGACGAGGAGGTCCGGCGATGCCACGGTGGTTGCGGGAGAACGCGCTGACGGTCGCCATGCTCGGCGCGTTCGTGGTCTTCCTGGTGTTGCAGAGCGTGTTCGGCTGGCAGGTGCACAACGAGGATCTGGCCGAGTACGGCGCCACGCCGCTGAGCTGGTGGGCGTACCTGGGCACCGGGCACTTCGCCGAGGCGGTCTTCGAGAACTGGGAGTCGGAGTTCCTGCAGATGGGCGGCTACGTGCTGCTCACCGCGTACCTGGTGCAGAAGGGCTCGGCCGAGTCGAAGCCGGAGGGCCAGACGGACCGGCCCGAGGACGACCCGCGGCACGGAACCCCGGACTCCCCCTGGCCGGTGCGGGCCGGCGGCCTGCCGCTGGTGGTCTACCGGAACAGCCTCTCCATCGCGCTGTTGATGATCTTCGCTGGGGCGTTCCTCGGCCACCTCTTCGGCGGCGTGGCCACGTACAACGAGGAGCAGGCGTTGCAGAGCGGCGCCGCCCCGATCAGCGCCTGGCAGTTCCTCGGCACCAGCGACTTCTGGTTCCAGTCGATGCAGAACTGGCAGAGCGAGTTCCTCGCGGTGGGCGTGCTGATCCTGCTCAGCATCGTGCTGCGCCAGCACGCCAGCCCCGAGTCCAAGCCGGTCACCGCCGCGCACGCCCAGACCGGCGCGTAGCCGTCCGCTCAGGCGGCAACCGGCAGGCGCTTGGCGAAGCAGACGCTGTACGGGTTGTCGACGTACTCCCCGTACACCGGGACGGGCCGGTAGCCGCAGGACCGGTAGAGGCCGATGGCGGCCGGGAGGTAGGTGCCGGTCTCCAGGCAGACGGTGGTGTGCCCCTGCCGGAAGGCCAGCTCCTCCAGGGCGGCCAGCAACTGCCGCGCGATCCCCCGCCCCCGGTACGCCGGCCGGACGTACATCCGCTTCAGCTCTCCGGTGTCGGCGTCGAAGGCCTGGAGCCCCCCGCAGGCGACCGCCCGCCCGCCGTCGACCACCGCCAGGTAGCGGATGTCGTCGTGGGTGATCGTCGCCTGCCCGTCCAGACCGCCGTCGGCCTCGCGCAGCTCGCGCTGCTGTGCGGCGACCAGGGTGGCGATCTCCGGATCGGTGGCGGGACGGGATTCGATCAGCACTCCGTCACGGTAGGTCGGCCGGATTTCGCGGAGGTTTCCGGCCAACATCCCGAACACGGACGGAGCGGAACTACTCCCAGTCCTCGTCGTCGGCGTCGTCCTGCGGGGCGGCCGCCACCTCGTCGTCCGAGCGCACCCGGCGCGCCTTGCGGGCCGCCAGCCGCTCCGCGGCGGAGATGCGGGTCGACTTGTCCTCCAGCCGGACGTCGGTGCCCCGGTTGCCGGGAACGAAGTCGACGCCGGCGTAGAGGGTGGGCTGCCAGTCGAACTCCCGGTCGCCGATCCGGACCAGGTCGCCCGCCTGCGCGCCGGCCTTGGCCAGCTTCTCCTCGACGCCGAGGCGGGCCAGGCGGTCGGCCAGGAAGCCCACCGCCTCGTCGTTGTCGAAGTTCGTCTGCTTGACCCAGCGCTCCGGACGGTTGCCCCGGACGGTGTAGGAGCCGTCCTCCTCCGCCTCGATGGTGAAGCCGGCGTCGTCGACCGCCTTCGGGCGGATCACGATCCGGGTCGGCTCGGCCGGCGGCGCGGCCCGGCGGGCCTGGTCGACCAGCTCGGCCATCGCGTACATCAGCTCCCGCAGCCCTTCCCGGGTGGCGGTGGAGACGTCGAACACCCGGAAGCCGCGGGCCTCCAGGTCGGGCCGGACGATGTCGGCGAGGTCCCGCCCGTCCGGTACGTCGATCTTGTTGAGCGCGACCAGGCGGGGACGCTCGGTCAGGCCGCCGTACTGGGTCAGCTCGGACTCGATGGCGTCGATGTCGGCGAGCGGGTCCCGACCCGGCTCCAGCGTCGCCGTGTCGACCACGTGCACCAGCACGGCGCAGCGCTCGACGTGGCGGAGGAACTCCAGGCCCAGCCCCTTGCCGGTGGCCGCGCCCGGGATCAGCCCCGGCACGTCGGCGACGGTGAAGGTGTGGTTGTCCACCCGGACCACGCCCAGGTTGGGCACGAGCGTGGTGAACGGGTAGTCGGCGATCTTCGGCTTGGCGGCGGAGATCACCGAGATCAGCGAGGACTTGCCGGCGGAGGGGAAACCCACCAGGCCGACGTCGGCGACGCTCTTCAGCTCCAGCACCACGTCGAGCCGGTCGCCGGGCTCGCCCAGCTCGGCGAAGCCGGGGGCCTTGCGCCGGGCGTTCGCCAGCGAGGCGTTGCCCCGGCCGCCGCGCCCGCCCCGGGCCGCCTCGAAGGTGGTGCCCGGGCCGACCAGGTCGGCCAGCACCTCGCCGTCGAGGGTCTGCACCACGGTGCCGTTCGGCACCTTGATGATGAGGTCGTGGCCGTTGGCCCCGTCCCGGTTCGAGCCGGCCCCGCCCTTGCCGTTCTCGGCCTTCATGTGCGGCCGGAAGTGGAAGTCGAGCAGCGTGGTCACCTGCGGGTCGACGACCAGCGAGACGCTGCCGCCGTGCCCGCCGTTGCCGCCGTCGGGGCCGCCGAACGGCTTGAACTTCTCCCGGTGGATGGAGACACAGCCGTGCCCGCCGTCGCCGGCCTGCATGTGCAGGACGACCCGGTCAACGAACGTCGTCACGACGCCAATCCTTCCAGCGGGGCACGCCCCCGCGCGAGAAAAGACGAAGCGGGCCGGGACACGAGGTCCGCGGCCCGCTTCGCCGGAAAATTACTGCTGCGGCACGATGCTGACGGTCTTGCGACCGCGCTTGGTGCCGAACTGGACCGAGCCGGCGGCCAGCGCGAACAGCGTGTCGTCGCCGCCACGGCCGACCAGGTCACCGGGGTGGAACTTGGTGCCACGCTGACGGATGAGGATCTCACCCGCGCTGACGACCTGACCACCGAAGCGCTTCACGCCGAGCCGCTGGGCCGCGGAATCGCGACCGTTACGCGAGCTGGACGCACCCTTTTTGTGAGCCATTGGAGGACGACCTACTTCCCGCTGGAGATGCCGGTCACCTTGACCTGGGTCAGCGGCTGGCGGTGACCCTGGCGCTTGTGGTAGCCGGTCTTGTTCTTGAACTTGTGGATCCGGATCTTCGGGCCCTTGGTGTGCGCGGCGATCTCGCCGGACACCGCGACATTGGCAAGCTTCGTCGCGTCGGTCACCAGGTCGTCACCGTCGACGAGGAGCACCGCGGTGAGCTTCACCGCGTCGCCGGGGGCACCGGCGAGCTTCTCGACCTCGATCACGTCGCCCTCGGCGACCTTGTACTGCTTGCCGCCGGTCTTGACGATCGCGTACATCGGAGGCGGACTCCCTGTCGTTGAGGCTGCTGGCGGTCGTTCCCACGGCGTCTCGCCGGGAGCCGTGACACCGGCAGCGCGGGCACGCGGGAACTCGGCACACCAAAGTGCGCCGCAGGCAAGCGTACGCCATACCCGGCCCGCCACCCAAACCGGGCCACCGGTTCGGGGCGGCGGTGAGGCCGAGCACACCGTGAAGCGGTCCTCGGAGGGGGCGACGGAGACGACAGGGCCCCCGCCCCGGACTCTGTGGCCGGGGCAGGGGCCCTGTCGAACGTGTGCAGGTCAGCGGCTCACGGCCGGGTACGCCGCCGGGCGCCGCCACGCCGGGACCGCCGGCGGGCGGTGCCGGTGTCGGCGCCCTCCTCGTCCCCGTCGCCGAGGGCGTCCGGGTCGTCCGCGGCGGCCAGCCGGGCCGAGTCGCCCTCCTGGCTGTCCGTGACCGCCGGGGCGGCCGCCGTCCGGGTCTCGAACCGGGACAGGTCGTAGCCCTGGGTGTCGTAGTAGTCGTCGTCCGGGCTGTCGACCACCTCGGCGACGGCCTTCTCCGGCGCGGCCGGGGCGGGCTGCTCCGCGGCCTCCGCGGCGGGCTTCTCCGGGGCGGCCTTGCGGCCCCGGCGCCGGCCCTTCTCCTCACCGGCGGGGGCGGTGACGGCCGAGGCGACCGCCTTGACCTTCTCCCCCGCGCCGCCGCGCGGCTTCTCCGGCACCGGCTCGGTGTGGATGATGACGCCCCGGCCCTTGCAGCACTCGCAGGTCTCGCTGAACGCCTCCAGCAGGCCGGCGCCGATCCGCTTGCGGGTCATCTGCACCAGGCCGAGCGAGGTGATCTCGGTGACCTGGTGCTTGGTGCGGTCCCGGCCCAGGCACTCGGTGAGCCGGCGCAGCACCAGCTCCCGGTTCGACTCCAGCACCATGTCGATGAAGTCGATCACCACGATGCCGCCGAGGTCGCGCAGCCGGAGCTGGCGCACGATCTCCTCGGCCGCCTCCAGGTTGTTCCGGGTGACCGTCTCCTCCAGGTTGCCCCCGGAGCCGGTGTACTTGCCGGTGTTGACGTCGATGACGGTCATGGCCTCGGTCCGGTCGATCACCAGCGAGCCGCCGGAGGGGAGGAAGACCTTCCGGTCCAGCCCCTTGAGGATCTGCTCGTCGATCCGGTACTCGGCGAAGACGTCCGTGGTGCCGGCGTGCCGGCGCAGCCGCGCCACCAGGTCCGGCGAGACGTGCGACAGGTAGGACTCGACCAGGTCGTACGCCGGCTCGCCCTCGATGACCAGCTCACGGAAGTCCTCGTTGAACAGGTCCCGGACCACCCGGATGACCAGGTCGGGCTCCTCGTAGAGCAGCACCGGGGCGCCACCCTCGGCCGCCTTGGCCTGGATCTCCTCCCACTGCGCCTGGAGCCGCTTGACGTCCCGGGCCAGCTCGTCCTCGCTGGCGCCCTCGGCGGCCGTCCGGACGATCACGCCGGCGCCGTCCGGCACCAGCTTCTTGAGGATGTCCCGCAGCCGCTTGCGCTCGGTGTCCGGCAGCTTCCGGCTGATGCCGGAGGCGTTGCCGTTCGGCACGTAGACCAGGTGCCGGCCGGAGAGCGCGATGTGGCTGGTGAGCCGGGCGCCCTTGTGCCCGATCGGGTCCTTGGTGACCTGCACCAGCACCGAGTCGCCGGACCTGAGCGCCTGCTCGATCGAGCGGGCCCGGCCCTCCAGGCCGGTGGTGTCCCAGTTGACCTCGCCGGCGTAGAGCACGGCGTTGCGGCCGCGCCCGATGTCGACGAAGGCCGCCTCCATGCTGGGCAGGACGTTCTGCACCTTGCCCAGGTAGACGTTGCCGGCCATGGTGCCGGACGAGTTGCGGGTCACGTAGTGCTCGACCAGCACGCCGTCCTCGAGGACCGCGATCTGGGTCCGGTCGCCCCGCTGGCGCACGGCCATCACCCGGTCGACCGCCTCCCGGCGCGCCAGGAACTCCGACTCGCTGAGGATCGGCGGGCGGGTGCGCCGCTGCTCGCGGCCGTCCCGGCGGCGCTGCCGCTTGGCCTCCAGCCGGGTCGAGCCGGAGACGCCCTGCACCTCGTCGACGGCCTTGCGCGGCTCGCGGATCTTGACGACCGTGGGCACGCCGTCCTCGGCGGCGGTCTCCGCCTCGCCCGCGCCACGGCGGCGACGCCGACGGCGACGACGGGTCATCCCCTCGCCCTCGGCCTCCTCCTCGTCCTCGGTCTCCTCGGCCTCGGCTTCGGCCGCCTCGGCCCGGACGGCCTCCTCGGCCTCCTCGTCCTCGGCATCCTCGGCGCCCCGACCGCGGCCCCGGCCCCGGCGGCCCCGACGGCGACGGCGACGCATGGCCGCCTCGTCCTCGTCCTCCTCCGCCTCGGCGATCTCCTCGGCCTCGGCGGTCGGCTCCTCCTCGACCTCGACCTCGACCGGCTCGGCCTCGCGGCGGCCGCGCCGGCGCCGCCGGCCGGTCTCCGCCGGCTCCTCGACCGGCTCCTCGGCGACCGGGTAGGTGACCCGGACGACCGGGGCCTCCTCGGGCTGGGGAGGCATGAACAGGACGGTCGGCGCGGAGAGCGCGGCCCGGCGCCGACGGGTGGTCGGGGCGGGCTCCTCGGCGGTGCCCGGCACGGCGGCGCCCGGCGACACCTCACCGGTCCGGTCCTCCGGACCACCGGCGCGGGCCAGGCGGGCCTCGTCG
>NZ_MUYZ01000280.1:0-9045 GCF_003013775.1 Micromonospora sp. MH33 | reverse complement strand
GACGTGCTCTTCGTCTACGACCCGCCGCCGGGCGCGGACGAGCGGGCGGCCGGTGCCGCCGCGCACGCCATCGCCGAGGAGCTGCGCCGGCTGCTCTCCGCGCCGGCCCCCGACCCGCCGCTCGGGGTCGACGCCGACCTGCGCCCCGAGGGCCGGCAGGGCCCGCTGGTACGCAGCCTCGCCGCGTACGCCCAGTACTACGCCCGCTGGTCGAAGGTATGGGAGGCGCAGGCGCTGCTGCGGGCCCGGTTCGTCTGCGGCGACGCCGACCTGGGCGCCGAGTTCGAGGCGCTGGTCGACCCGGTGCGGTACCCGGCCGACGGGCTGACCCGCGAGCAGGTGGTGGAGATCCGCCGGATCAAGGCCCGGGTGGAGACCGAGCGGCTGCCCCGGGGCGCCGACCCGGCCACCCACACGAAGCTGGGCCGGGGCGGGCTCGCCGACGTGGAGTGGGCCGTGCAACTGCTCCAGCTCCGGCACGCCGGCCGGCTGCCCGCGCTGCGCGGCACGCGTACGCTCGACGCCCTCGCCGCGGCCCGGGACGCCGGGCTGGTGGATCCCGAGGACGCGGCCGAGATGGCGGCCGGCTGGACGCTCGCCGCCCAGGTCCGCAACGCGCTGATGCTGGTTCGCGGCCGGGCCGGTGACCAGTTGCCCCGGCACGGGGTGGAACTGGCCGGCGTGGTGCGGTTGCTCGGCGGGGACGACCCGGGCGAGTTCCTCGACGAGTACCTGCGCACCGGCCGCCGCTCCCGGGCGGCCATGGAGCGGGTGCTCGACGCCCCGGCCTGACCGGCCGCCCGCCTCGACCCGCGCGACCCGGCTCGCTGCCGCTTCTCGGCCGCGCCACGCCGGGCGCCCGGGTCAGCCGCCGAGGGTGTACGTGCCGGCGCGCGGGACGGTCACCGTCGTCCACTCGCCGTCGGGGGCGAGCGCGGCCCCGCCGGTGACGGTCAGCCAGCGGTCGTGGCGGACCCGTACCGGCACCGGGCCGGGGCCGGGGGCGCGGAAGGTCACCGTGGCGGCGTCCTGGCGGACCAGCTCGCCGGGCGCGCCGACCAGCGGTGTCGGGTCGGCGACCGCGTAGAGCCGCCAGTGCGGGTCGGACCAGACCTCGGCGAGGTACGGCAAGCCGGCCCGGACCAGTTCGGCCTCCGGCCGCCCCACCCAGGACAGCTCCACGTCGGGTACGGCGACGTACTGAACGGCGTTCTCCGCCAGCCAGGCGCGGTAGGTGTCGGCGGTCAGCGGGACGCCGGTGCCGGACGCGCCGGGAACGGTAGTGAAGAAGAGCGGGTTGCGGGCGATGTCGACCTGGCGCAGCCAGCCCCGGGCCAGCGGCACCTCGCCGAGGTGGGCGGCCTCCCAGTAGTTGCGGGTCGGTGGCACCTCCACCCGCCCGGTGAGCCCGCGCCGGTCCAGCTCGGCGCGGAGCGGCGCGAAGTACGCGGGGTCGGCCGTGGGATCGTCCGCGCTGGCCAGGTCGGCGGAGACCACGGGCGGCTGCCACCAGCAGACCGCCGCCAGCAGCGCGGCCAGCGCGACCGCCCCCGCCGTCCGCCGTCGCGGCCGGTTCTCGCCGTTCGCCCGGCCGGTGCTGGTCAACGGCGGCCGTGCTGCCGCCGGCCCCGGTTCGCCCGCAGGCCGCACGGGCCGGCGGTCGGTCAGCCGGCGGGGGAGCGCCGCGGCGGCGGCCAGCACGGGCAGCGCGAACATCACCACCAGCCGGGTGGCGTTCAGGCCCACCGGGGTGTGCAGCAGCGCCGCGGCCAGCACCCCGGCCGCCGAGAGCAGCGCCCCGGCCCGCCCTCGCCGAAGAACAGCCCGGTCACCGCGAGGGGCGCGGCGGCGGGCGCGGCGAGCAGCAGACCGTCGGCGTACCGGCGGGTGAGCAGCAGCGCGACGCCGGCCAGGCCGACGAAGAGCCCGGCCACCGGGCTGGCCGCGGAGGCGAGCAGGGTGGCCAGCCCCGCGAGCACCGCGCGCGACCACCGGGCGCGGCCGGCGGGGCCGGTGGGGCGGACCCCGAGCAGGGCCATCAGCGGCGGCGAGACCAGGCTGTAGCCCCACGGGTGGACGCCGCCGTACCAGCGCAGGTCGACCAGGGCGGCCCCGTGATCGGCGAAGAAGCCGGCCCGGGCCACCTGGGCGGACAGGTCCGAACCGGTGGCCGGCAGGGTGAGATACAGCACGGCGAGGACCAGCGCGGACGCGGCGGACACCGCCACCACCCGACCGCCCCGCATGCCCACCTCCTGATCGCGACCCACCGTACTGGCAGCATGTCCGGCGTGCCTCACCACCTCTCGCGCTGGATCGGTCTGGCGGGCTCGGTGCTGCTCGCCGTGGCCGCCTACCTCGGCGGCGCGCTGCCCCACGGTGACCTGCGCCCCACCCCGGTCAGCATCTGGCAGGGCCCGAACGGGCCCCTGGTCATCGCTCTCTGGCTGGTCGGCACCGCCCTGCTGGCCTGGGCCTGGTGGTCGCTGCGCGATCGGGCGCCGTCGACCCGCTGGGTGCTCGTCACGGTCGCGCTCTGGCTGCTGCCCATGCTGTTCATCCCGCCGCTGGGCAGCCGGGACGCGTACGCCTACGCCTGCCAGGGTGCCAGCTTCTCCGCCGGGATCAACCCGTACGAGCAGGGCGTGTCCGCGCTGCCCTGCCCCTGGCTGGACACGATCTCCTACATCTGGCGGGACACCCCGGCCCCGTACGGGCCGCTCTTCGTGGTGCTCTCCGGTGCGGTCGTCTCGGCCGCCGGGTCGCTGGCCGGCAGCGTGGCGCTGTTCCGGCTGCTCGCCGTGGCCGGGGTGGCGCTGACCGCCTGGGCCCTGCCGGTGCTGGCCCGCCGCTGCGGGGTGCCGCCGCAGCGGGCGCTCTGGCTGGCGCTGGCCTGCCCGCTGGTCCCCGTGCACCTGGTCTCCGGGGCACACAACGACGCGCTCATGGTGGGCCTGCTCACCGCCGGGCTGGCCGTGGTGGCGGCCCGGCCGGGCCGGCCGCTGCCGCTGCTCGCCGGTGGGCTGCTGCTCGGCCTGGCCGCCGCCGTCAAGGTCACCGCACTGGTCGTGGTGCCGTTCGCCGCGCTGGCCGCGATCGTCGGGCCGTACCGGATCCGGGCGCTGGTCCGCGACGGCGCGTGGGTGGTCGGCGCGGCGGCGGCCGCCGTGGTCGCCGTGACCCTCGCGGCGGGCCTCAACTTCGGTTTCATCAGCGGCCTGGAGCAGGGCGGGCTGGTCGTGGCCTGGACCTCGCCGCCCACCGCGGTCGGACAGACCGCCGGCTACGTCGCGGCGCTCTTCGGCGCGCACGTCGACGCGCTGCCGGTCACCCGGGCGATCGGCGTGCTCGCCCTGGTTGCGGTGCTGGTCTGGCTCTGGTTCCGGGCGCTGCGCCGCGGGGAGCCGTTCTGGCACGCCGGCCTGGCGCTGACCGCGACGGTCGCGCTCTCGCCGCTGTTCCACCCCTGGTACTGGACCTGGCCGCTGGCGGTGCTCGCCGCCACCGCCCGCCGGACCGGCTGGTTCTCGCTGGTCGCGCTGGTGTCGTCGTTCCTGGTCCTGGCCGACGGCACCGGCCTGCCCCGGTGGACGAAGATGCCCGGCGCGCCCCTGATGACGCTGTTGGTGATCGTGGTGGTGGTCCGGTTGGTACGGTCGGCTCGGGCGGCCCGCCGGCCGGTCCCCGCCGAGCGAGGAGCCGACTGAGGAGAGGTGCCGGTGAGCGAGCCCGGCGCGGTGCCCGACGGACCGGTCCGCCCGGTGGCCGCCGCGCTCGCCCGGTACGCCGGACTCGCCGGCGCGGTGCTGCTGACCGTCGCCGGCTGGCTCGGCGGCGCGCTGCCCGACACCCCGGCCGTGACCAGCCTCGGCGACGCCTGGCGGGCCCCGCACGGGCCGGCGGTGCTCGGCTGCTGGCTGGTCGGCACGGTGCTGCTTGTCGGCGCCTGGTGGTCGCTGCGCTGGGGCGCCCCGTCGGGCCGGTGGGCGTACCTGACCGCCGGGCTCTGGCTGCTGCCGCTCCTGGCCGCGCCGCCGCTGGGCAGCCGGGACGTCTACTCGTACGCCTGCCAGGGTTGGTCCTGGACGCACGGCGCCGATCCCTACCGGGTCGGGGTGGTGGCCGCCGGCTGCCCGTGGGCGGACAGCGTGTCGGCGATCTGGCGGGACACCCCGGCGCCGTACGGGCCGTTCTTCGTGCTGCTGGCCGGCCTGGCCGTGCTGCTCGGCGGCGGCCTGGTCGGCGCGATCGTGCTGCTGCGGGTGGCGGCCGTGACCGGGGTGCTGCTGGCGGCGCTCTGCCTGCCCGGGCTGGCCCGGGCCGTCGGAGTGCCGACCCGGCGGGCGGCCTGGCTGGCGCTGGCCTGCCCGCTGGTCGGGGTGCACCTGGTGGCCGGCGCGCACAACGACGCGGTCGGCCTGGGGCTGCTGCTGTCCGGCCTGCTCGTGCTGGTCCGCCGGCCCGGCCGGCCGCGGGCGCTGGTCACCGCCGGGGTGCTGCTCGGGCTGGCCGTGGCGGTGAAGGCGGTCGTCGTGGTGGTGCTCCCGTTCGCGGCGCTCGCCGCGGTACTGGGCCGCTACACGTGGCGCGCGCTGCTGCGTGACGGCGGTTGGCTGGCCGGAGGAGTGCTGGCCACGCTGGTGGTCACCAGCCTGGCCACCGGGCTGGGCCTGGGCTGGATGCGCGGCGTGGCCCGCAGCGGCGACTCGGAACAGTGGACCTCGCCGCCGACCGCGGTGGGTCTCGTGGTCGACTACGCGGGCGCGCTGGCCGGCCGGGAGCCGCAGGCCGTGCCGGTGGTCCGGGCTGTCGCGCTGGCCGTGCTCGCGGTGCTGCTGGTGGTGCTCTGGTGGCGGGCCTGGACGGCGCTGCGCCGGCTGGGCGACGTCCGGCAGCGGGCGGTCGGGCTGGCCGCCGCCCGGCCGCGGGTGACCCTGGCCGGGGCCGGCCTGGCGCTGGCCGCCACCGTGCTGCTCGCCCCGGTCTTCCACCCCTGGTACGCGACCTGGCCCCTCGCGCTGCTCGCGGTGGCGACGGTCGCGGTGGCCCGGACGGTGTGGTTCGTGGCGCCCTGCGCGGTGGCCTCGGTGCTCACCCTGCCGGACGGCACCAACCTGGCCCGGTTCACCAAGGCGCCGGGGGCGATCCTGATGACCGCGCTGGTGGTGGCGGTCGGGGTGGCCGCGATCCGGGCCCGCCGCGCCAGCTGAATTCCCCGACGTGGTGGGAGGCGGCGGCCTGGACGGCGCGCTACCGGCAGTTCGGGGCATTCACCGACCCGGACCGGTTCGCCCAGTGGTTCGATTATGGCCTTTATGCCCGTAATTAACCTTACGATGAGGTCTCTTCATGGAGGTAGGGGACCATGCCGACGTATGTCGCGTTGCTGAACTGGACCGATCAGGGGATCCGTGGCTACAAGGACACCGCGAAGCGCGCCGAAGCCTTCGCCGCGGCGACCCGGAATGTCGGGGCGGATCTGGTGAACATCTACTGGACCGTGGGTCCGTACGACCTCGTGGCCGTCATCGAGGCGCCCGACGACGAAACCGCCGCCGCGGCGCTCCTGCAGCTCGGCGGGGCGGGCAACGTCCGTACCACGACCCTGCGGGCCTTTGGCCGAGACGAGATGGCGGGCATCATCGCCAAAACCGCTGGCTGAAGCCCTTCCGAGCACGACGGGCCATCGATCGCACACGGCGATCGACGGCCCGTCGAATGTACCCAGGGGGCGCGCAGGGCGCCTGATCCCTGTTCAGAGGGTTGTCAGGTCAGCAGTCGAAGTACATGGCGAACTCGTGCGGGGTCGGGCGCAGGCGCACCGGGTCGACCTCGTTGGCCCGCTTCCACGACACCCAGGTGGAGATCAGGTCCGGCGTGAAGACGCCGCCGTCGAGCAGGTAGTCGTGGTCGGCCTCGAGCGCGTCGAGCACCTCCGGCAGCGAGCCCGGCACCTGCTTGACGTCGCCCCACTCCTCCGGCGGCAGGTCGTACAGGTCCTTGTCGATCGGCGCCGGCGGCTCGATCTTGTTCTTGATGCCGTCCAGGCCGGCCATCATCATCGCCGAGAAGGCGAGGTACGGGTTGCTGGACGGGTCCGGCACCCGGAACTCGACCCGCTTGGCCTTCGGGTTGTTGCCGGTGACCGGGATCCGGGTGCAGGCGGAGCGGTTGCGCTGCGAGTAGACCAGGTTGACCGGCGCCTCGAAGCCCGGCACCAGGCGGCGGTAGGAGTTGACCGTCGGGTTGGTGAAGGCCAGCAGCGACGGCGCGTGGTGCAGCAGGCCGCCGATGTACCAGCGGGCGTTGTCGGAGAGGCCGGCGTAGCCGGTCTCGTCGTAGAACAGCGGCTCGCCGTTCAGCCACAGGCTCTGGTGGGTGTGCATGCCGGAGCCGTTGTCGCCGAAGAGCGGCTTCGGCATGAAGGTGGCGGTCTTGCCGTTCGCCCAGGCCTCGTTCTTCACGATGTACTTGAAGAGCTGGAGCTGGTCGGCCGAGTGCAGCAGGGTGGAGAACTTGTAGTTGATCTCCGACTGGCCGGCGGTGCCGACCTCGTGGTGCGAACGCTCCACGGTGAAGCCGGTGTCGACCAGGCGGCGGACGATGCTGTCGCGCAGGTCGGCGTAGTGGTCGACCGGCGGCACCGGGAAGTAGCCGCCCTTGTACGCGGTCTTGTAGCCGCGGTTGCCGCCCTCCTCCTCCCGGCCGGAGTTCCAGGCGCCCTCGATCGAGTCGATGTAGTAGAACGACTGGTGGGCCGAGGTCTCGTGGCGGATCGAGTCGAAGATGTAGAACTCCGCCTCGGCGCCGAAGTAGGCGGTGTCGGCGATGCCGCTCGCGGCGAGGAACGCCTCGGCCTTCTTCGCCACGTTCCGCGGGTCCCGGGAGTACGCCTCGCGGGTGAACGGGTCGTGGATGAAGAAGTTCAGCGCGAGGGTCTTCTGCGCGCGGAACGGGTCGATGAAGGCGGTCGCGACGTCCGGCAGCAGGAGCATGTCCGACTCGTGGATCGCCTGGAAGCCGCGGATCGACGAACCGTCGAACGCGAGGCCGTCGGTGAAGAGGCTGTCGTCGACGGACTCGACCGGCAGGTTGAAGTGCTGCATCACGCCGGGCAGGTCACAGAAACGTACGTCGACGAACTTCACGCCCTCGTTCTTGAGGTATCGCAGGAGTTCCTCGGGATTGGCGAACACACGTCCTCCTGGCAGGTCCACTCCGGTGGCTGGCTACCTGACGAAGCTATGGCGGTGGGGTTGCCCGGCCGTGTCTCCCCTGTTTCCGCCGTGTTACGTCCCTCGCGCAGCGTCATCCCCGACCGCTCAGCCGCCGCCGGCTCTCCGTTCGGACGATACCCGCTGCGCCGGTCTGCTGCTGATTGATGGCTTTGGTCCTGTTTCCCGTCCCGTGCCGAACCGGCGTTCCCGGGCAGTGACCGACACCCCTGCCCGCCGCGGCGCTCCCGGCTCCGGACCGGCCGCTGGCTACCCTGGCCGCTGTGACCGATACCGCCGCCGCGCCGGTGCCGCCCGCCGCGGACCCGACCTTCACGCCCCCGAGCCTCGGCCGCCGCTTCGGCGCCCTGGTCATCGACTGGGTGCTCTGCCTGCTGATCGCCAACATCTTCGCCGACCCGGTCCGGGACGGGTGGTCCCCGGTCCTGGTGCTGATCCTGGAGTACGGCTTCTTCCTCGGCCAGTTCGCCCAGACCCCCGGCATGTACGTGACCCGGATCCGCTGCCTGTCCTGGGCCGACGGCGGCCGGATCGGGCTGGTCCGGGCGCTGCTGCGCGGCGTGCTGCTGGCCCTCGTGGTGCCCGCCCTGATCATGGACGGGCACCGGCGCGGCCTGCACGACCGGCTCACCGGGTCGGTCGTCGCCGACGCCCCCCGCCCCGCCCGCCGCTGACCCCGGCCCGCACGACGAAGGAGCCGGCCCCGCGCGGGTCCGGCTCCTTCTCGCGTACGACGGGGGTCAGCGACCCCGGGTCTGGCGGAACGCGCCCCGCGGCGGCCGCATGTTCTTCGGGATCGCGCCCTTGGGCATCTGCGGGCGGGCGGTGAGCGCCTTGAGCCGCTTGTCGAGGGCGTTGACGTCCTTGGGGGCGAGGCTGCGGGGCAGCCGCATCAGCGTCATCCGCAGCTTGCGGATCGGCAGCTCGCCCTCGCCCTGGCCGATCACGTAGTCGTGCAGCGGGGCGGAGCCGATCACCTTGGCCAGCCGGCGCTTCTCCTGGCCGAGCAGGCCGCGCACCCGCTGCGGGTTCCCCTCGGCCAGCAGGATCACGCCCGGCCGGCCGATCACCAGGTGCACCATGTCCATCTGGGTGGTGGAGCTGACCGCCGGGGTGACCCGCCAGTCGCCGCGCATGCTCTCCATGATCTGGGCCGCCGCGCCGGGCTGCCCCTCGGCGGCGTTCATCATCGCCTTGTTGGACCGCAGGTTGAGCACGACCAGCACGGCGAGCAGGGCGAGCAGGATGCCGATGGGCACCCAGATCCAACCCCAGAGAAGCACCGCGACCACGGTGAGCGCGAGCGGGATCAGCACCGCCGCCGCGGTCAGCGGCGCGAACCACCGGTCCTGCTTGGCGGTGAACTGGAACACCATCCCGATCTGCTTCAGCCGCTGGCCGAACGAGACCTTCTCCTGGGGCTTTGCCATGCCGCAGAGTCTAGTGGGCGCCGCGCGAGCCGTTGATCCGTGGCCGGCCCTCCGCCGCGCGGCTGAGTACCTTACGTCCGCGTGGGGCCGCTGAGGCCCCAGGGTAAGGAGGGGGAACGGCCGAAGATCAGGCGGCGCACCCATGCCCCGGGGGCACCTTCGCGCGGAAAGTCGGTGTCGACAGCGAAACAGCGCCCGACAGGAGAACCGAGATGTTCGGCAACGACGCAGACCTGCTCCTCAGCATCCACCGCAGCCACGCCTCCGAGCTTCAGGCCGACGCGGCCCGCGACCGGCTCGCCCGGTCCCTGCCCCGCCGCCACCCGCGGAGCTGGCTGGGCCGCAGGCAGCACACCGCCCGCGCCACCGACGCCCGCCGG